>CALRRC020000035.1:0-6557 GCA_943370515.1 Erythrobacter sanguineus
AACGAATTTAGTGGCCGTTGGCCTGGTAGTTGGCTTGTCGTACAAGAACCCCTACCTCAGTCCGTTTGAAGAGTTTCAGCGCTACAAATTGCACCCCGCCATTCGCCCCACCTTTGAAGGCGGTAAGCGACTGGAGTATGGCGCTAGAGCCATTACTGCGGGTGGATTGAATAGTTTGCCGCAAACGGTTTTTCCGGGCGGCGCTCTAATTGGTTGCGATGCGGGCTACCTTAATGCATCGCGCATCAAAGGTAGCCATGCTGCGATTAAAACGGGGATGTTGGCCGCAGACGCTGCCGTGACTGCAATTACTGAGAATCGCTCCAACGACATCTTATCGGCCTATCCGAGTGCGTTTGAAAACAGCTGGCTGCATACCGAACTCAATCAAGCCCGTAACTTCAAGCCATGGATGGCTAAAGGACTTTATCTGGGTACAGCCATGGTTGGCTTAGAGCAAAAGCTATTTGCTGGTAATCCACCGTGGACGATTCATAACCGCCGCACCGATCACGAATGCCTTGAGCCAGCCTCGCAGCATCATCCAATTGATTACCCCAAGCCAGACGGTAAGGTTACGTTTGATCGCCTCTCTTCAGTTTTTATCTCCAATACGAATCATGCAGAAGATCAACCGGCTCACCTCACACTCAAAGATGCATCGGTACCGGTGCAAGTCAACTTAAAAACCTACGCTGGCCCAGAGCAACGCTATTGCCCCGCTGGCGTATACGAATACGTTGAAAACAATGGTGAATCGCAATTGCAAATCAATGCGCAAAACTGCGTGCACTGCAAGAGTTGTGACATCAAAGATCCCACGCAAAACATTATTTGGATTACGCCCGAAGGGGGCGGCGGCCCCAACTATTCATCGATGTAATTACTAGACGCCTGCATGGAGTGTGTTCCAAGCTAGGTAGTGTGGGAACGTACTTTCTGAATGGCGAGGCCCGCAAGGCCGCAAGCCAAAGCCGACATCACAAACACATCCCGCGGCTGCAATACCTCCCACACCCAGCCGGCAGCAAGGCCGCCGAGCGTACCCCCTAAGCCATATGACACGGTGGTGAACAAGGCTTGACCACGGGCCTGCAAAGGGCCTGAGAACCAGCGCTGAATCAGTTTGACGCTGGCACTGTGGTGCGCCGCAAAGGTACCAGCATGCAATACCTGCGCCAAAATCAATACGGCAGTCGTCGGATACAAGGCGATCAACATGAAGCGCACGACGCCCATACCAAAAGTGGCTTGCAACACGACTTCAGGATCGAGGCGGCTGAGCACTTTACTCTGAAAGTAAAAGAAAACCACTTCGGCAAAAACGCCTAGAGCCCAAAAGAGACCGATCTCCCATTTGTCGTATCCCAGGCTGACCAAGTACAAGGAAAAGAAAACATACAAGGCGGCATGCGCAAAGATCATAAAAAATCCCGAGACTAAAAACCAACGGACATCGGGATTCACTAAAACACTTCGCAGCTCGCCACGCACCATCGGTCGACGATCGAGTTTCGGTTCACGCATGCACCAGGTATCGATTGCCAGTATAAAAAGGACTGCGGCGCCAATCCACGGAAACCAGGAAATACCAAAGCGATCAAAAAATTCACCAGCCAAAAGCACCATGCAGATAAAACCAATCGAACCCCATAAACGCAATCGCCCATAGCGTTTATCAAAGGAGTTGTCTTTAAACAAGGCATGTACCGTAGCGGCCTCCCCCAGTGGAGTCAGACTACTTAAGATGGTGTGCAAAATAAACATCCACACAAAAAAAGCGATGTAACTTTCCAGGAAAAAGATGCACAAGAACACGAGGCTGGCAAGCGCTGCGCAGAAGCGAATAATGCCAATCCGATTGGAAAGGTAGTCGGATAACCAGCCCCACGAAAACGGGCCTAAGATACGCGTTACCTGCAACATCGACATCAGCACCGCAATCTCAATCGCACTAAATCCTTTATCTACAAAATACAGGCTGGCAAAAGGTGAAATGAGGCCGACGTAGGCAAAGTACAAAAAGAAAAAGGACCCGAAGGCCCAGCGTACTGATAGTGTCATGCGTAGGGTTGCTTTAGGAAGACTGCGCGCCAGGACGAGCGCCTGGAATTGCGGTCATAGCTACCTGAACATCAGCGCACTGCGCACGGTGACGCAGCGCATGATCCATTAAAACCAAGGCCAACATGGCCTCGGCAATCGGGGTTGCCCGAATACCAACGCAGGGATCATGGCGCCCTTTGGTTTGCACCGTCATCGGCTTGCCATCGAGATCAACTGATTCTTTCGGGCTCATGATGCTCGAGGTTGGCTTGATTGCAATGGCAACGCGTAAATCTTGTCCAGTACTAATGCCGCCCAATGTCCCGCCCGAGTGATTGCTCGCAAAGCCATCGGGATGCAACTCATCGCCATGCTCGCTGCCGCGCTGCGATACCGCCGCAAAGCCTGCGCCAATCTCAACGCCTTTCACGGCATTGATGCCCATCATGGCATGGGCAATATCGGCATCGAGCTTATCAAATAAAGGCTCACCCAAACCCATAGGTACGTGGGTTGCGCGTATTTCAATCTTAGCGCCACAGGAGTCCCCTGCCTTGCGCAACGCATCCATATAGTCTTCGAGCTGAGGCAGCATGGAGTTATTGGCCACAAAGAAAGGGTTCCGCTCGATGTGCTCTGCATCCTCAAAGGGCACAGCAAGTTCGCCCAATTGGCTCATGTAACCGTAAATGCGCGTGCCATATTGTTCGTGCAGCCATTTTTTTGCAATTGCTGCGGCGGCTACTACCGGCGCTGTCAAACGCGCTGACGAGCGGCCACCCCCACGTGGGTCGCGCAAACCATATTTGTGATGGTAGGCATAGTCCGCATGACCAGGCCGGAAGGTTTGCAAAATGTTGCCGTAATCCTGGCTGCGCTGATCCGTATTGCGAATCAACAGAGCGATCGGTGTGCCGGTTGTTTTTCCCTCGAATACGCCCGACAAAATTTCAACCCGGTCCTCTTCTTTACGCTGGGTAACATGGCGCGAAGTACCTGGCTTACGGCGATCCAGGTCGTGCTGTAAATCGGCTTCCGAGAGCAGCATTCCGGGTGGGCAGCCATCAACGACAGCACCAATGGCAGGGCCATGGGATTCCCCGAAAGTAGTGACGCTAAAGAGAAGACCTAAGGTATTTCCAGACATTCCATCATTATGGCATTGCTGGCATTGGGGGCTTAGTTTGCGGTTTTTTCCGTTTCATCGCTAGGCCAATCCCGAATGTAGGCCTTGAGCATGGAGTTTTCAAAGTCCTGGGCCTCGACCACGGCCTTGGCCACGTCATAAAAGGAAATCACCCCCATCAAGACCTGCTGGTCCACTACCGGCAAATAACGCGCATGCTGGGTGAGCATGATGCGGCGAACCTCATCCAGCTCGGTATCCATCGAACAGGTCAAAGGATTCGCACTCATTACAGAGCGAACGGTAAGCCCATCGACGGTACCGCGATGCAATGCCAAGGTTTTAATCACTTCACGAAAGGTTAGGATCCCAATCAGCTTGTCATAGTCCATGACCACCAAGGAACCAATGTCATGTTCACTCATGACCAAAATCGCGGTTTGCAAGGGAGCATCGGGGGCTACGGTATAGAGCACACTGCCCTTCACCTGCAAAATATCACTGACTTTCATGAATGCTCCTTGATCGATTGCTGCCGAATGAATCCGCCAAACTGTTTCCAATATAGCCCTAAGCGCAGGTGCTTGCAAGGCGGAATCCACCTTACATCGGCTGCTCCGTCTGCAGTAAGCCAGATCGGATTAAGGGCATATTGGCGACGAGCAATGCGCCAGCCAAGGTCACCCACCAGGTCACGTAAATCCAAATGAGCGCTAATGGCAGGATGGCAAAGGTGCCGTAGACGGTTTTATAAAACGGCACTTTCGTCACAAAAAAGCCGAAACCGTATTTCATTAACTCAAACACGATCGCAGCGAACAAGGCACCGATGAGGGCGTCGCGCCATGCAACCAAGGTGAATGGCAATACTTTATATACCAAGGTAAATAAACTGATGGTGAGGAGAAGCGGAATAATGAGGGCGAATACCTCAAACCGCATCGAGACGGCCTCGGTAAGGCCCTGGGTTTCGCTCAATAACCACCCACTCAGGTAAATGCCAATACCCAGAACCAAGGGACCCAGTACCGTGGCTGAAAAATAGATTGCCGTCCGTTTAAAAAACGACCTCTTCGTTTTAATCTGCCAGATCTGATTGAAGGCCTTTTCAATCACCGCCATCGTGAGCACGGTTGTCAAAAACAAGCCTACCAAACCAAATAAAGTTAAGCCCTTGGCTTTTTCAGAAAATTGATCGATGTAACGCAAAATAGGCTGGTTGATGCCACCAGGTAAATAGGTATTCAATATCCATTCTTGCAGGGCGTATTTCATCTCGATGACCTGTGGCACGTAGCCAATCAGAATCGACCCGACCGTAAACATCGGCACCAGGGCCAGTGTTGTCGTAAAGGCCAGGCTGCCCGCCACTTGATTTAGCAGCAGGTGGCGATTGCGCCGACCCAACTCGCGGGCCAAAGCAAGCCATAATTGGGGATTACGAATAAGCTGCATCGCCGTATCATAAGAGATTAAAAGGCATGCGGCCATGATTGAACGGAATTAGCGAAGAAGAATGGGCTTTGATTTATGAATACTGCTGACATATTGGTGCTGTTTTACTCCCGCTATGGCGCCACCCGGGATTTAGCGCGGCTGATTGCCGAGGGGATTGAATCCGTCCCGGGTGCAAGCGCACGGCTGCGCTGTGTACCCGCTGTCTCGGCTGTCTGCGAAGCAAGCGAACCCGCAGTGCCAGCGGATGGAGCACCCTATGCAGAATACCGTGACTTAGAAGAATGCATTGGTTTGGCGATGGGCTCACCCACCCGCTTTGGCAATATGGCGGCCCCCATGAAATACTTCTGGGATGGCAGCAGTGCACAGTGGCTAAGCGGCGCACTGAGTGGCAAACCCGCCTGCGTCTTTACCAGTACCGGCAGCTTGCATGGCGGCCAAGAAACGACCTTACTGAGCATGATGATTCCGCTTCTGCACCACGGCATGTTACTCGTCGGCTTACCGTACAGCGAACCCGACCTAATGACGACATCGACTGGTGGCAGCCCTTACGGCGTAACGCATGTGGCCCATGCCGATGGACGCGCACCCATAAGCCCAGAAGAAAAGCGCTTGGCGATTGCACAAGGCAAACGCTTAGCGCAGATTGCCTTGCAACTCAAGTCGGAAAGCTAATGGCGGATTCCCAAAATTCCCTACTGCAGTCAATTACGGCAAAAGATAAGTACGTCTTAATTGCAACGGCTGCATTTGCGGGACTCTTCCTGCTTTGCGTTGCATGGGAATGGTTTATTGCGCCGCTCAGACCCGGTGGTTCGTGGATGGCACTCAAAGGTCTGCCTTTACTCTTTGCCATACCGGGTATTTGGAAAGCAAAGAACTACACGATGCAATGGGCATCGATGCTGATCTTGATTTACATGACCGAAGGTTTGGTGCGTTTATTTGAAACCGGTGCCAATTTTTGGATGGCCGTGTTAGAAACCCTCCTCAGTCTGATTGGTTTTATTGCCGTACTGATGTATTTGAAGCCACTCAAACAAGAATACAAACGGCAGAAAAAAGAAAAAGAATTGCAATCCAAGCAGCAGCCCGACCAAAAGCCCACACCGTAATAAATCAAGTCATGCATACCGAATCGTTTGTCGCCGAATTGCAGTCGATTGTGGGGCCTAGTTACGTCCTCGTCAGTGCAGATGACAAGGCGCCTTTTTTAACGGATTGGCGCAAGCGTTTCACCGGCAAAGCAATTGCCGTAGTGATGCCTGCCAGCACAGATGAAGTGGCTGCCGTTGTGAAATGCTGCATCGCTGCGAAGGTACCGATCGTGACGCAAGGTGGTAACACCGGCTTTTGTGGCGGCGCCACTCCTTACCCCAGTGGTCATGAAATCGTCCTCAGCCTAAAACGCATGAACCGCATTCGTAGCACCGACATCGCCAATCAAACCATGACGGTTGAAGCGGGCTGCATTTTGCAATCGATTCAAGAAGCGGCGGCTGAGGTAGGTCAGCTCTTTCCGCTCAGTTTAGGAGCGGAAGGCAGCTGCATGATCGGTGGCAATTTAGCAACCAATGCCGGCGGCACCAATGTCTTGCGTTACGGCAATGCGCGTGATCTGTGTTTGGGTTTAGAAGTGGTCACTGCGCAAGGGGAAATTTGGCATGGTCTTAAAGGACTGCGTAAAGACAATACCGGGTATGACTTGCGCGATCTCTTCATTGGCTCAGAAGGAACGCTCGGCATTATTACCGCAGCCGTATTGAAGTTATACCCCCTGCCCTTATCCCAGTGGACTACCCTGGTTGCTACCAGCGACATTCCGTCGGCAATTGCCCTCTTAGGGTTATTTCAACAGCGAGCAGCATCGCTGCTGACTGGATTTGAGATGATGACGCAGGAGTCCTTGGATTTATGCGCTAGC
>CALRRC020000036.1:0-6546 GCA_943370515.1 Erythrobacter sanguineus
AGGGCCCTTTGGGGGCGTTAAGCAATCCGGTCTTGGACGCGAAGGCAGCGTCTGGGGGATGGATGAGTATCTGGAGATGAAATACGTTTGCGTTGGTTTGTAGGAGTCAGTAGAGTAAACAGGCTCCTGCACGCCTTTTAGCTTTTTTAAATATTACCGTTCGGTACTATTATACCGTTTCTGTGCCTTAATCTGCTACTATATTACCTATCGGTAACTTTTAGGAAGTAATATGGGCGGCCATCCACTCAGCACCCCCTCTACCCCTGTTCATAGCGCCCTGGACTTGGGTTTACTGTTGAAACACTTCAGAGGCACTCTGGATTTAACCCAAGCAGATATTTCTGGTCTGGCAAATACCGGTAATCGCTTTGTTATTGAGCTGGAGAAAGGCAAGGAAACCGTCCAACTCAATAAGGTATTTGATGTGCTCGAGGTATTGGGACTCGAAATGGTGATTCAACCCAAGCGCAGTTTTTAATGTCCATCAATAAAAGGTTGGCGGTCTACCGAGGAAAGTCGCTGGTTGGATATCTTGCGGATGAAGATCCCCTGTCCTTTACCTATGCAGATACTTGGTTACAAATTCAAGGCAGATCAATCACGCCAACACTCGATGCGACACGACAAAAACACAGCGGGGAATCGGTTGAATCCTATTTTGAAAACCTTCTACCAGAAGCAGGCATTCGGGATTTACTGAAACTCAAACATCAATGCACCAGTACCTTCGGGCTATTGAATGCCATTGGTGGGGATACCGCTGGTGATCTGAGTATTTTGCCGGAGGGCGCCGAGCCTACGCGCGATGAATACCTCCCGATCGACTGGAAGGACGTGGCAAATTACGTCTACCAGGGCAAGGGCCTCATGCATGAAGCTTACCAAGAGCATGGCTTCCGCATTTCCCTTGCAGGAGCTCAGAAAAAAAATGGGATTGTGATAAATCACGCAGGGATTTTATTACTTCCAGTCAAAAATACACCTTCGACTCACATTGTGAAGCCAGACATTCAAGGCATTGATGGGGTGTGGTCGTCTGCGATCAACGAGACCTTTGTCATGCGCCTAGCGCAGAAAATAAACCTAGGTGCTGCTACAGCGCGCTTTGAGCCCGTTGCTAAAGCATGTGTGATTGAGCGTTACGATCGATGGCTGGATGGCGACCGGCAAATTCAGAAAGTTCATCAACTCGATCTGTGCCAATTGGCCGGTAAGCCATCGACTATTAAGTATGAAGCGGATGGCGGACCGAACTTAAAGCAGTGCCACCAACTCTTAAAACAGCATGGCATATCAGGCAATGACATGAAACGGTTTTTGCAGTGGATCTTTTTTAACTTATTCGTTGGTAATAATGACAGCCATGCAAAAAACATTTCGGTCTACTTTCCGCCGGGTCAGCATATTTGCTTAGCGCCCTTTTATGATCTACTGTGTACCACCATTTACCCAGGCTTATCTAACCGCTTTGCGTTTTCTATCGGGGGAGAATCCAGGCCATCGCATCTCAATAGAAATAATCTGACGCAAATGGCAATTGAGCTGGGTTACAAGCCGGCCTTTGTAATGCAAATAGCCAAGACCACTGCCGATGCCATCCTAAAGAATAGTAGCCTCGTTGCGAGCGAATGCCAAAACCTTGCCTCTGTCGGCACTGAAAGTACGATGGTAGAGAGACTGCAAAGCCACGTTTGCAGTAATACCCAAAAACTACAAAAGCGATTATTACTCTAATGAGCCCTGGCTTGAGGAGTGCCCAAGCTTTATTGCAGCAAACTGATAAGGTGTTTTACCGCTTTCTGTAAACCAAATCCCAAACACCATGCCCCAAGCGAATACCGCGATTCTCAAACTTGGTAATAGGCCGGTAGGAAGGTCGCTCGGTATATCCGGGATGGTTGCCCTCTAAATCTACCAAGGTGGGTGTAAATTCGTTTTTAGATTCACTCGAGCCATCAACGCCAGAATCAATAACATCGGCGCGGGTAAATGTTTCAATACGAATGGCTTCAGTAGAGGTGTTTTGCAAGCTCGGTTCGCGATTCAGAACGAGTAGCATTTGCTCGGCGTAGTTGTGCCAATCGGTTGCCAAGTGTAAATAGCCGCCCAGCTTAATACGAGACGCTAAAAGTTGTACAAACTGCTGTTGTATCAAGCGGCGCTTATGGTGGCGTTTTTTGTGCCATGGGTCGGCAAAATAAATATGGATGCCGTCTAGGGAATTTGCTTCAATCATGTGCTCGAGCACTTCGACTGCATCGTGCCGAATTAAACGCAAATTGGTGAGGCTTAATTCTCCAATGCGCTTGAGTAATGCGCCTACTCCAGGTAAGTGCACTTCGATCGCCAAAAAGTCATCCTCAGGGCGAAGCTGCGCAATGGTAGCGGTGGTCTCGCCCATACCAAAACCAATCTCCAAAATGCGAAGGCGAGGCTTACTTGCATCACCAGTACTCGGATGACTAAATGTAGCCTTCCAATCGAATGGCCGCTTCTCAAAGGGGACCAAAAACTGAGGGCCTAAGTCATCGAGCGCGCGCTGTTGGCCCGCGGTTAAGCGCCCTGCACGCAGCACAAAAGACCGAATGCGATCCGTACGATCCGCCTGCCCTACGGAGCTAGTCTTCCCGACTTGCGTTGATTTCGTTTCCACAGAATGTGCTGGTGCAGTTGGTGCGACGACTTAGGTATTCGCCAACAGGGCTTTAAAGTAGGCAATGGTTTCTTTTAGGCCATCCTCCAGATTAACCTTCGGCTCCCAGCCAAGTTTGGCTTTGGCTAAAGTGATGTCGGGTTGGCGCTGCTTCGGGTCATCCGATGGCAGCGGCGCAAAGACGAGTTTGGATTTGCTACTCGATAAACGCAGAATCGTTTCAGCCAGTTGCAGCATGGTGAACTCGCCTGGGTTGCCCGTATTTACAGGGCCAGTAAAGCCAGCTTCGGAGTTCATCATTTTCACCATGGCATCAATCAGGTCATCGACGTAACAAAAGCTCCGCGTTTGCTGACCATCACCATAAATGGTGATGTCTTTGCCTTGCAAGGCTTGCACAATGAAGTTGCTCACCACCCTGCCATCATTGGGATGCATACGTGGGCCGTAGGTATTAAAGATGCGCACGACCTTAATGTCGAGTTGGTGCTGGCGGTGGTAATCAAAAAAGAGGGTTTCGGCGCAGCGCTTGCCTTCGTCGTAACACGACCGAATGCCAATCGGATTGACCTTACCCCAGTAAGACTCCGGCTGGGGGTGCACCTCGGGATCACCATACACTTCGCTGGTGGAGGCCTGCAGAATGCGCGCCCGCGTCCGCTTGGCTAGGCCGAGCATATTAATCGCGCCATGCACACTGGTTTTGGTGGTTTGTACCGGATCGTATTGGTAGTGCACAGGCGATGCAGGGCAGGCTAAGTTATAAATCTGATTGACTTCTACATACAGCGGAAAGGTGACATCGTGGCGCATCACTTCGAGACGGCGGTTGTCCAATAAGTGTGTGATGTTTTGTTTGCTGCCGGTAAAAAAGTTATCGACTACCAAGACTTCGTTGCCCGAAGCTAAGAGCTTCTCAGTCAGGTGCGAGCCCAAGAAACCAGCGCCGCCAGTGATGAGGATTTTTTTGGCACTGACGGTATTGATGGAGGCGGGGTTCTTAATCATGGGGTATTCCAGAAAGATAATGGAGTGACGTTAGTAGATAGGGCAATCAGTATGAATGGGATAACGATACAAAAAGATTGATTGTGCTCATGATGGTGGCATATCCCAGCTCGCCGAGCGATAGGCATAGACTACCTCTGCCAACACAATCAACAAGGAAGTCATGAAGGAAATTAAACCCAATACAAAGGTAGCGACCACATACCCGGTCTGCAGCAGTGCTACCGAGCCAGTCTGAAAGAAAAAAAGCTCCAATACTGTTAGAGAGATCAATACACCACTCAGTACATTAAAGAAGATGGCAACGGTACATAAGCGGCCCCGCATCTTAAATTCACGCAGCTCAATCTCGTAATGCATGCGTAACTTGTCCGAAAGGGCTTGGTTGCCATATAAGGCATTTTGTACAAAGCGCATCCGGTCAACCGTCCTAGCGAGGCGCGTCGAAATAGCACTAACCAAGGTGGCTACCGCAGTAAGCAAGAACACCGGTGCCAAAGCCAATTGGATATTGCTAGTGAGGGCGTCAATGGTGATGTTCATCGAATTATTTAGTTATTGATAAAGCGGAGTAAATTTTATGGCCATTATGTATAAATACGATGTTAGGTTATATACACCTCTACTCAAGTTTTTATCGCTTTAAATCTCGATAAAAATTTTCATGCACGCCGTATCCCATTAGTACCAGCTTAGTTTTATCCAAACTGACAGAATAAGCCAGCAGCATTTGTTGGTTATGAAACTTAAACTTAATAACTCGTGTGCCAGCAAGATTCCCTTTTTTCATCTCGCCCTTTTGGGGATTACTAACAATCTCCCGAATAACTTGATCAATGGCTTTTTTTTCAGGAGGGAATATCTTCTTTATTGCTCTATCAAAGCGCGGCGTAGTTAGAACAATCATCCAAATTGATACTCATTTAGATTTCCAGCTTTTACCTCTTCGATACTCACAAGCATATCTTGCAGCATGTTAATTGGTAAGTCAGGATTTTCCTCAGCAACCTTACCTAGGCGAGCCCAATACTCAATTTGTTTTGGAACAGATCTATGCATTGCCTGAGCATAGGGTTTTGCATCTTCAATCAACAGGTCTGATAACTTAATTGCAATAGGCATAATCATTTGCTCCGATATTAATTAGTTTTATTTTATTACTTAGGGTTGTATTTTACAACCTTTTTCTATTCAGTAGATACAATCTATCTAAGACCACGCCACTAAACCCGTATACGCTGTAATCAGCACCACTACACCAAACACAATGCGGTACCAAGCAAACGGCACAAAGGTGTGGGAAGCCACATACTGAATTAACCAGCGTACACAAATAAAGGCGGAGATAAAAGCAGCTATAAAGCCCACCATAATTGCCCAGCCAAAATGCATGGACTCTGCACCACTCGTTTGAATGGGATTAATCCAGAGCTTTAAAAGCTCATATGCGGTAGCGCCGCCAATCACCGGAATAGCCAAGAAAAAAGAGAATTCGGTTGCAACTGCTCTAGGTAAACCAAAGAGCATGCCGCCAATGATGGTAGCGCCCGAACGGGAGGTTCCCGGTATCAGGGCAGCGCACTGCGCTAAGCCGACTTTGAAGGCGTCCAGCGGCCTTAGATCATCTACCGATGCAATCACCCTCTCCATCACCCTCTTATTTTCTTTGGCTGCTTTAGATAACTTATCTGCGCTACTGCTGGCGTTTGCCATTTGCGCTTGGCGATGCTCTGCCCAGAAAATAATCAGGGCGCCGCCAATAAATGCCATGGCAACCGGTACCGGTGAGAATAAAAATTGCTTAATGTATTTACCAAACAGCAAAGCCAGCATCATCGCCGGAAATGAGGCAATCAGCACATTCACGACAAAGCGCTGAGAAGCGCTGCTCGTCTTAATGGTAGAAGCGACGGACCACAGCTTACTACGAAACTCCCAGCAAACCGCCAAAATAGCGCCAAACTGAATAATCACCTCAAAAGCCTTGCCGCGCTCATCGTTAAAGCCCAGTAAGTCACCGACCAAAATGAGGTGCCCTGTACTAGAAATCGGCAGAAATTCCGTCAGTCCTTCCACAATTCCCAGAATGAGGGCCTTGCCCAGTAGTAATAGATCCATCGCCTGATTTTACGACCTGCGGGCAATTCCGAGCCCATATTGCAGCCCGGGTAAATAGCCCTCCTGCTATAGGCCTGCGGTCTTAGGCACTGGCAGGCGGTTTAGCCTTAAACTGAAGGCTATTCAGTACTCATTTTTCATCTATTTTTAGCTAATGCCCATTTGAATGACCTTGCCGTTTTATTCAGTTCCCACCCACTTTAAACGCCGCTATCTCCAAGGCGTGATGAGCGCCGGCATTTGGGGGACGATCGTCTTGACCATTCCTGCAAGCGCTTTAGCGCAAGCAGTTAATCCAGCCCAAGATCGCAACGCATCCACAGCAGGTCAAGTGACTGTACTGCCTGATGCATCGACTAAAACGCCCGGCTCAGGAACGCAAAACCTATCCTTGCCGCCAGCATTAACAGCGCCTGCCTCAAGCAGTGTTCCGGCATTTAGTAATTTCAGTAGCAATCCACGCGATGCCATCAATTTTGGGCAAAACATCGATCTGATGCGCCTCTATCAAGAAGCTGCGTTCAATGATCCAGTGCTCAATAGCGCTCGTTTTAATTACGCCGCCAATAAAGAGATTTATTGGCAAGGCTTATCGACTCTGCTACCCCAGGTTTCCGCTAACCCTACTGCTACCCGGTTTTTCCAACACGGCGAAGGTAACAACCGCATCTTTGATCAGAAGAGCTATACGGTTACCTTAACCCAGCCGGTTTTTAATGCCGCTGCCCTAGAGGTATTTAAGCAAGGCGACTTAATCACCAAAG
>CALRRC020000037.1:0-6486 GCA_943370515.1 Erythrobacter sanguineus
ACGCTTCTCGTTTAACGTAAAAGGGGGTCGCTGCGAAACGTGTGAGGGCGATGGCGTTCTCAAAGTCGAAATGCACTTTTTGCCGGATGTATATGTTCCCTGCGATGTTTGCCACGGTAAGCGCTATAACCGCGAAACACTGGACATCCGCTACAAAGGAAAGAATATTCACGAAGTCTTGGCCATGACGATTGAGCAAGCGCATGAATTTTTTGAAGCAGTACCCGTAGTCAAACGAAAACTCAAAACTTTGCTGGATGTTGGTTTGGGGTATGTCAAGCTGGGTCAAAGCGCGACGACACTATCGGGCGGCGAGGCCCAGCGTGTGAAGCTATCGCTTGAGCTCTCGAAACGCGATACCGGCAGAACCCTCTACATTTTGGACGAGCCAACGACGGGACTGCACTTTCATGACATCCAATTACTGCTGACCGTGATTCACACGCTCAAAAAACAGGGTAATACGATTGTGATCATTGAGCACAATTTGGATGTGATTAAAACCGCAGACTGGATTATTGATTTAGGGCCGAAGGGCGGCGCTGGCGGTGGCTTGATTATTGCAACCGGCACACCCGAGGACGTAGCCAAGAATCCAGATAGTTTTACTGGCCACTACCTAGCTCCACTGCTAAAAACAAGACCCGCTAAAGTCAAGGCAAAGAAAGTAGCCGCCTAAGACGAGAAATGCCTTAGAGCAGTTTGCTCTCGGCAGTGTCCGTTGATTCGGAACTGCCCGATAACACCAGGATGTCGTTTTCTAGTAGACGCAATTCCGGATTAAGGGGGAGTTTCACGTAATCATCGCCGCTAACTTTGCGTCGCACCGCCTGAATTGCTACACCCTCTAAATCAGGATTAATCTCTTGCAGGGTTTTGCCAATCGCATGCGACCCAGAATGCAAGGTAATGGTATGCAAACGCCACGACTCGTTCTCCTCCAGATCATCGCCTTCCGACCCCCGAAAGTAACCACGCAATAAGCCATAGCGGGCCTCACGCGCCTCGGTTACGCGGCGCACCACTTTACGCATCGGTACGCCCATGATCAAAAGCACATGGGATGCCAACATCAAGCTGCCTTCAATGAGCTCAGGCACGACTTCCGTTGCACCGGCTGCCTCGAGTTTTTTCAGGTCTGAGTCATCTTTTGTGCGAACAAGTGTGGTCATGCCGGGCCGCAAACGCTCAACTTGATATAGGACCTTTAAGCTGGCCGCCGTATCCGCAAAAGTGACTACAACGGCTTTTGCGCGCGCAATGCCAGCGGAGACTAAGTAATTTTCTCGGCTGGAATCGCCATACACGACTTGATCCCCCGCCATACTGGCTTCGGCAACGCGATCAGGATCTAGATCCAATGCAATGTACGAAATTTTTTCTTGATCGAGCATGCGTGCGAGGCTTTGTCCTGCCCTTCCAAAGCCGCAAATAATGATGTGGTTTTCATATCGCACCGTTTTTGCCGCAACCCGTGTCAATGCCAACGACTGTAGCAACCATTCGCTACTTGCAAACCGCAATGCAATCCGGTCGCTGTATTGAATTAAGAAGGGGGCGCCAAACATTGATATCAGCATCGCTGCAAGCAGTGCTTGGCTTAATGCTGGGTCAATCAATTTCAAGCCGTCAATTTGATTCAAGAGCACAAAACCAAATTCACCGGCTTGGCATAAACACAAACCGGTTCGAATCGCTACGCCTGCACTCGCCTTAAAGGCCCTTGCCAAAGCAGCAATCATGGCGAACTTGATGATGACGATCGCCGCCAACAGGGCAAGCACTAAGACCCATTGATCCAAAATCACATGCAGATCCAAAAGCATGCCTACCGTGATGAAGAATAATCCCAAGAGCACATCGCGGAATGGCTTGATGTCCTCTTCGACTTGATGGCGGAAAGGAGTTTCTGAAATCAGCATGCCGGCCAAAAAAGCCCCTAAGGCCAGCGATAAACCCAAATGCTCCGTAATCGCAGAAAAGCCTAATACGATCAAAAGCAAATTGAGCATGAATAATTCTTGCGAACGAAATTGCGCAACTAATCTGAACCACCGACTCATCATTTGGCGGCCAACAAAAAAGATCAAAAACAAGGCAATGGAGATTTTGATCAGTGCAATACCTAAAGCAAAAAAGAGGTCTTTCGGATCTTGACTAAGGGCGGGTAGCAAAATTAACAAAAAGACCACTGCCAGATCCTGAAACAACAGGACACCAATGACGTTACGGCCATGTTCTGTTTCGAGCTCACCCCGGTCTGAAAGCAATTTCGTCACAATGGCAGTGGAGGACATCGACAAGGCGCCGCCCAAGGCGAGTGCGGCCTGCCAGCTCATGGGGTAGAACCAATTCAGCAAAAAACTGCTGAGGATGGTTAAAGCCATGGTCAAGAGCACTTGGCTGGCGCCCAAACCAAATACGATGGAGCGCATCGCCCGCAGCTTTTGGAGGTTAAATTCTAAGCCGATGGAGAACATCAAAAAAACCACCCCAAACTCAGCCAAATAGCGGACCGTTTCAGAGTCGCTGGCAATTCCAAAGGCCTTTGGCCCAATTAAGACGCCAATGGCTAAATAGCCCAAAATTGGCGGCAAACCAAAATAGCGGAAAATAAGGACTCCGGCAACACCGGAAGCCAGCAAAATGAGGGTTAATTGAAGGACTGACGGCATATACTCATCCCATGATAGCGAAGACGCAAGACCAAATCCTAAAGCTCGCGCGCGATACCCTCACGATTGAGGCGGATGCGCTAATTACCATGCGCAATCGCCTTGAAGGCGCTGGCGCAGATGCCTTCACATTAGCCATTCAATTGCTACGGCAATGCAGTGGCCGCATTGTCGTCTCGGGTATTGGTAAATCGGGGCACATTGCACGCAAAATTGCCGCAACCTTTGCCTCTACTGGATCGCCCGCTTTTTTTGTGCATCCCGCTGAAGCAAGTCATGGCGACTTAGGCATGGTGACGCGCGACGATGTGTTTGTCGCCCTCTCGAATTCCGGAGAAACCGCTGAGTTAATGACAATCATCCCGATCATCAAGCGCACCGGCGCCAAACTCATTGCCCTCACCGGGAAGCCCGAGTCATCGCTAGCGAAATTAGCAGATGCACATCTCGATACCGGCGTTGAAAAAGAGGCTTGCCCTCTTAACCTCGCCCCCACCAGCAGCACCACTGCTGCGCTTGCAATGGGCGATGCATTGGCAGTGGCTTTACTTGATGCCCGCGGCTTTCAGGCGGAAGACTTTATTCGCTCCCATCCCGGAGGGCGTCTTGGACGCAAGCAACTGATGTATGTGAGCGATGTGATGCGTCCTTTAGCAGAAACCCCAAGTATCTCCATTAATGCAAAATTGCCAGCGGCCCTGATAGAAATGACGGCTAAAAAAATGGGGATGGTCGTCATGCTTGCCGCGGACTCCACTGTTGCCGGTATTTTTACCGACGGCGACCTACGCCGCTTACTTGAAAAATCAACCGACCTCACTGGGGTCAGCCTAAAAGATGCGATTACCAACAAGCCCCGCATCATTCCACCTGAGCTGCTGGCAGAGGAAGCGATTGAGATGATGGAAAAATACCGCATCAACCATTTAGTTGTAACGGATCCGCGCGGCCAGTTATTGGGCGCCCTCAACCTGCACGACTTATTCGCTGCCAAAGTCCTTTAAGAAACCCTCCGTATGCCGATTGCATTTAATCCACACCAAACAAACCCATCGGTGCAATTTCCACAGGCTTGGGAACGCGCAGCCCAAGTCAAGCTACTGGTTTTGGATGTTGATGGGGTGCTCACCAATGGCCAGGTGTTTTTTGGACAAGATGGCAAGGAATTAATGAAGGCGTTTGATATTCAGGATGGTCTTGGCATTAAGTTGTTACAGCAATGCAGTATTGAAACAGCTGTTATCACCGGCAGAAACTCCAAAATGGTGCTCGCCCGCTGCGAGGAGCTAGGGATTAAGCATGTGTTTATGGGAGTAGAGAACAAAGCAATCGCCCTCAGTGAATTGTTAAAGCGAACCACTCATACGCCTGCAGATTGCGCTGTCATGGGCGATGACTGGCCTGATTTACCCATGATGAAACAAGCTGGCCTGCGCGTTTGCCCAGCCCAAGGTCACGAGGCCGTGCGCGAGTTTGCGCACTTCGTTACCTCCAAGGCTGGCGGAGGAGGCGCCGTTCGTGAATTATGTGATCTCATTCTCAAAGCGCAAAACCGCTATGAAGCACTTCTAACGCAGGCGCGCAACTAAATGCAAGTCAGCATAGCCCAAGTAAAGCTGGGCACAGTTCGCACTATCCTTCGCTTGATGCCTTTGCTGCTGATGGGCGGCCTGACCTTACTTACCTTTTGGCTGGTTCAAAAAAATACGCCCTTACCTGCGGATAAAATTGAGCGTCCACGACTGCATGAGCCTGATTACACTCTCAAAAATGCGGCGCTCTCTTACCTCAATGAAGACGGTCATACAAAATATCGAATTTTAGGAAAAGAGTTGATCCATTACGATGACGATGCGTCAATTGATATTGTGCAACCCAGAATGCGATCCTTCCAGCCGGATAAAGCGCCCGTTACCGTGCGCGCCAAACGAGGACACATCGATGGCGATCTGACCACTCTTGATTTATACGATAACGTTGAAATTTACAGACCGCCACAGAGCGCAAGCGAAACCCAAAAGGCGAGCCCTTATATGCTGGCGAAGTCGAGTTACTTTCAGGTCTTGATTAATGATGACATCATCAAAACAAATAAGCCAGTAGAGCTCGAGCAAGGCCTCTCGGTTATGCAATCGAGCGCTGGCGGAGTATTTGATAATGTGAAGCAGAGCATGCAGTTACTAGGCACCGTCAAAGGGCGTATCGAACCCGCACAACAAGGAACGCGGTAAGACGGATGGATACGCGATCGATCCCCCTCCTCATGCCTTTTGTATTTTTTGGACTCAGTCTATTAACTAGTCTTGCGCTGGCAGAAAAAGCAGACCAAGATAGGCCATTAATCCTCAATGCAGACTCGGTATCGATTAATGAAGTAGAGCAAAAATATAAACTTCAGGGCGATATTCTATTGATCAAGGGCAGTATTGTGGTCACCGGCGATAAGGGCGATATTCTGGTTGACCCAGAAGGCTATCAATTCATTGAGGTGAAGGGTGATGCTAAATCACTTGCCACGTTTCGACAACGCCGCGAAGGGCCGGCAAATGAATTTATGCAAGGCTTCGGTAGAGATGTCAATTACAACGGTAAACAGGAAGTGCTGATTTTGCTTGGCGATGCCAGCATGAAACGCTTACTGAATATGCAAATGCGAGACCATCTACGTGGCGGCAAAATAGAATATCGTGACGATACCCAAGAGTATCGTGTGAGTCCGCCCGCCAATCAGCCTAAAGGCGCGCCCCCATCTTCTCGGGCTATTTTGGCACCCCGTAGTAAAGTATTAATTCAATGAACACTGCATCTGTAGCCACCCCCGTCACCCCAACACTGATCGCAAGCAACCTGCAAAAGCGCTATGGATCTCGAACGGTTGTTCGTGACGTTTCGATTGAAGTGAAATGTGGCGAGGTAGTCGGACTGCTTGGCCCAAACGGTGCTGGTAAGACAACATCGTTTTACATGATTGTCGGCCTTGTTCCGCTCGATGGTGGCAACATTACTTTAGATGGAAAAGGGATTAGCCATTTGCCCATTCATGAACGTGCTCGCATGGGTTTGTCATATCTCCCGCAAGAAGCGTCGGTATTTCGGAAACTCAATGTTGCTGAAAACATTCAAGCCGTTCTGGAACTGCAAGTTCAAGGCGGCAAAACGTTAACAAAAAAAGAGATTCGGGCTCGCTTAGATGAGCTCCTTGGAGAATTGCAGATTACCCATCTGCGCAATAATCCGGCACTATCCCTCTCGGGCGGTGAGCGGCGGCGCGTTGAAATTGCCAGGGCCCTTGCCTCGCAACCTAAATTTATCTTGCTCGATGAGCCATTTGCAGGTGTTGACCCTATAGCAGTTGGGGAAATTCAGCGCATCGTTCGTTTTCTGCGTGACCGCCAAATTGGGGTTTTGATTACCGACCACAATGTGCGCGAAACCTTGGGCATCTGCGACCACGCCTACATTATTAGCGAGGGCAGCGTCCTTGCCGCAGGCAAGCCAGATGAGATTATTGAGAATGATGCTGTCCGGCGCGTCTATCTGGGTGAAAATTTCCGTATGTAATTTGCTCTAAATGTGATTTACTAGTAGTTCGTTTCTACTCTGGAGGCATTGCTTATGAACTTAAAAATCAACAGCCGTCATCTTGAAGTGACCCCCGCAATGCGTGCCCATGTTGAACTAGGAATGAGTAAGGTTCGAAAGCACTTTGATCACGTGATTGATGCGACTATTTTCTTGATGATCGACAATGCCAAGGAAAAAGACTTAAGGCAAACCGCCGAATTAACGATTCACCTCAAAGGCAAGGATT
>CALRRC020000038.1:0-6482 GCA_943370515.1 Erythrobacter sanguineus
CACCCCAGAACTTCGCATCAAAGAAATAAAAGCCTGCTGCTAAGCCGAGCAAAATCGCAGCGTAGCCACCCTTTAAGCGAACGTCTTTGGCATTCTTAATCGCAAGGCCAAGAACAACGGCGAAGAAGATCCACAAAGGAATCAAAAAGTCCGTTGTGGTCGCACGCAACATCGAATAGAAAGGCGTGAAATACCAAACGGGCGCAATGTGTAATGGCGTCTGCAATGGATCAGCCGGAATGAAGTTATTGGCTTCTAAGAAGTAGCCGCCCATCTCTGGAGCAAAAAACACAATCGCAGCAAAGATAAACAAGAAAACACCCAAGCCCATGACATCGTGTACGGAGTAGTAGGGATGAAATGGCACGCCATCAAGTGGAACGCCTTTTGCATCTACATTTGCTTTGATGTCAACGCCGTCTGGGTTGTTTGAGCCAACCTCATGCAAGGCAATGATATGTGCTGCAACTAAACCAACCAAGACCAAAGGCAATGCAATCACGTGGAATGCAAAGAAACGATTCAAGGTAGCATCGCCGACGACGTAGTCGCCACGCAGCCATAAGGACAGGTCAGGGCCAATCAGCGGAATAGCCGAGAACAAGTTTACGATTACCTGCGCGCCCCAATAGGACATTTGGCCCCATGGCAAGAGGTAACCGAAGAAGGCTTCACCCATCAAGCACAAGAAAATCGCACAGCCAAAAATCCAAACGAGCTCGCGTGGCTTTTGATACGAACCGTAGATCAAGCCGCGGAACATGTGCAGGTAGACCACGGCGAAGAACATCGATGCACCAGTGGAATGCAAGTAACGAATCAACCAACCAAATGGCACTTCGCGCATGATGTACTCAACCGACTCAAACGCTTTTGCTGCGTCGGGTTTGTAGTTCATCGTCAAGAAAATACCGGTGATGATTTGCAAAGCCAAAACAAAAATAGCGAAGGAGCCGAAGAAGTACCAAAAGTTAAAGTTCTTTGGTGCGTAATACTCGGTTAAGTGCGCCTTGATGGTTGCGGTTAACGGAAAACGCGAATCAACCCAAGCTAATACTTTCTCTTGGACGGGTGCATTTTCAGCGGTTTTGATTTCATGAAACGCCATCGTATTTCTCCTTAGGCCTTCTTATCGTCGCCAATCAGAATCTTGGTATCGCTCAAATACATGTGTGGCGGTACTTCCAAGTTATCTGGTGCGGGTTTGTTTTTGTAGACGCGACCAGCTAAGTCAAAGGTCGAGCCATGGCATGGGCAGAAGAAACCGCCTGGCCAATCATTGGGTAAAGAAGGCTGTGGGCCTGCCTGAATTTTCGGTGATGGCGAGCAACCGAGGTGGGTGCAAATACCAACAACCACTAAATATTCTGGCTTGATCGAGCGATAGCCATTTTGCGCATACTTTGGCGTATACACAGCAGGATCACGCAAGGAGTTTGGATCAGCTAACTCGCCATCGAGCTTAGCCAATTCAGACACTTGCTCAGGTGTGCGACGAATCACCCACACTGGCTTACCGCGCCACTCAACGGTTCTCATTTCATCGGGCTTCATGCCAGAGATATCCACTTCCACCGCTGCGCCTGCTGCTTTGGCACGCGCCGATGGCTCAAAACTATTTACAAATGGGTACAGGGCTGCTGCGCCCCCAACACCGCCTACCGCGGTAGTGGCGATCAGCCATTTGCGGCGATCCGGATCCATGCTGGGCTTATCACTCATTTACAGAACATCCTCTAAAGAAACAAGATAGGTGGAAATTGCTTAAAGCATCGATTTTAATGTAAAAAGTGGTTTAGCATCGGAGTTGCGCGCTCAATAGAGCAGCATTCACCAAGGACTCATCTCAAAGGATCGGATTTATGGCGGTTTTGAAGGAATTTCGGGAATTTGCCGTCAAGGGCAATGTGGTTGACTTGGCCGTCGGCATCATTATTGGCGGGGCTTTTGGCAAAATTGTTGACTCCCTCGTCAATGACATTGTGATGCCGGTGATTTCCTCCCTGCTGGGCGGAAAAATCGACTTCACCAACCTCTTTATTGTGCTGGGCAACGTACCTGATGGCGTTCCCCGTACCTTCGATGCCCTCAAAAAAGCCGGTATCCCCATTTTTGCCTACGGCAACTTCATCACGATCTCGATTAACTTCATTTTGCTGGCCTTTGTGATCTTTCAAATGGTCAAAATGGTCAACCGCATACGCTCCGCTGAAGCTCCTCCCCCAGCAGTAACCCCAGAAGACATCATCCTCTTGCGTGAAATCCGTGACAGCCTGCAGAAAAAAAGCAGCTGATCTCACCGTATTTATCTAAATTAATCCTATAAATCAATTACTTAAATAATTTAATGAACCGCCTTTGGCTCCTCTTTTGCCAAGCCATCACCATCCTGCTGGCTGCGTGGTTCGTGGTAACCACCCTCCAGCCGGGGTGGATTTCCAGCCCCCAGGTGAGCTCCTTGGTGGGTCAAGTGACACTGCGGGAAGCCCCTGACAGCAACAGCCAAAATCCAGGCTCTCTGGCCGAGGCGGCCAAGATATCTAGCCCAGCCGTAGTCAATATTTTTACTAGCAAGGCCAATAAGAAAAAGCCAAACAGAAAAGGGGCTCCCCATCAAAATGAGCCCTGGTTTCAGTTCTTTTTTGGTGATCAAGCCCCAAGCGACGAGCCTAGCTCAAGCCTTGGCTCTGGGGTCATCGTTAGCCCCCAGGGGATTATCTTGACCAATCACCACGTGATTGAGGGGGCGGACGAGATTGAAGTGGCTTTTGCCGATGGTCGTAAGCGCAACGCCAAACTCATTGGCAGTGATCCGGAAACCGATATTGCCGTCCTTAAGATCGATGCGACCGACCTACCAAACCCCATCACTCTGGGGAAAATGGAATCGGTCCACGTAGGTGATGTTGTTCTGGCCATTGGCAACCCCTTTGGTGTTGGGCAAACCGTTACCTCAGGGATTGTTTCTGCCTTGGGCCGCAATCAGCTGGGCATCAATACCTTTGAGAACTTCATTCAGACCGATGCGGCGATTAATCCGGGCAACTCCGGCGGCGCCTTAGTCGACACCAAGGGCAATCTGATTGGCATCAATACCGCCATCTACTCCCGCAGCGGCGGCAATATGGGCATTGGCTTTGCCATCCCCATCAACACAGCCAAACAAGTAATGGAGTCGATTTTGACCAATGGCTCGGTAACACGGGGTTGGATCGGCGTTGAGCCCCAGAATCTAAGCAGAGAGCTTGCTGAATCACTGAATCTCCCCAAAGACACTACTGGAGTGCTCATCTCTGGAGTGCTAGAGGGTGGGCCTGCCGATAAAGCAGGCATGAAACCCGGTGATGTACTCACCCAAGTGAATGACCAGAAGGTAGGCGATGTAGTAACCCTCCTCAATCGCATTGCACAAACCAATCCTGGCGATGAAGCCAAAGTCGCCTTGCTGCGTAAAGGCAAACCAATGACGCTGAAGGTGCAAGTGGGAAAACGGCCTAAGTCGAAGGTTAAGAGTTAAGGCTTACCCGCTTATTGATCTGCGAACCCACTGTCAGATCGAGACAACACTCCAATCAAAAAATGCCCTACTCAAACTAGGTTTGCTGAGATGCGTTTGTAATGCACTGGCCTAATTTAGCAAAATAATCTTGGGATTTGGGTGTGAGCTCGAGGTATTTTTTACGCCCATCGGGATCGCTGCCATAGCGAATGAATCCTGCTCGAGCGAGTTTGGAAAGGCGGCGGTTTAAGGTGGCAGGGGATGCAGACCGATTCAAAAAGATGACGTCACCAACCAAGAGCGACTTCCCTTGCATTGCATGCATGGCAATGAAATTAAGCAAACTGCGCTCGACATCATCCAGCGCCGGGAAATCAGGCTCCCCTTCTAAGGTTTCAAGCAGGCGCACAAACCGAAAGTAGGCCTCTTGCAATGGAGAGGGCTTCATGTGGCAAACACTCTATTTATCATTGAGCCTTAACCATACACTATTTATGCCTATGCTGCACAGAAGATCGGCGCTGCATCTTTTGTAACATCGGCTTGTATGCCAATACCATCCTCGCGACTAACCCAGCAAATCGCCATTGTCTTTGCTGTTGCCTTGAGCTGGGTCTGTCTGGATCTCATCAAACACAATTACTTTGAATTTTTACAAGTCAACGATTTTCTGTATTCGATTTATTGGCTTTCCGCCATTCGCCTTCTATTCATTATTTTATTTGGCTGGCTAGGTGCCCTTGGTCTTTTCATTGGCTACTCCATTGGCGGCATATTTATTCGTGAGTTTAGTGTGGAGACTGCTCTCGCATTAGGACTCATTTCAGCGCTCACCCCCTTACTTGCCCTCAGCCTTTGGACAAGGCTTACTGGTCACTCCAAAGCTTTTAAGAACGTCAGTCTTGGCGCCCTCCTTCTCCTAGTATTGCTCCATTCGGCGTTCACCTCCACTGCTAGGGCGGCTTATTTCTACATTACCGACATCGAAAGAAGTTTTTCCTTCTTTTGGGGAGATTTCTTGGCTAACTTTGTCGGCGCCATTCTCTTTCTTTATTTGCTAAAGCTCGGAAATTCGATATTTAAGTCCACTTAAGGGAACTTCTAAACACCAATAGAGCACAAACAATAGTGATTTTTTCTCATTCTTTAGTTTATGGAGATTTAAAGAATGAAAAAATCGCTATTTGCAATCGCAGCGGTAACAGCATTTGCTGGTGCAGCTCAAGCCCAGTCCTCAGTGACTGTGTACGGTATTTTGGATGTGGGTTTTACTGGAACTAGTACACGCGGTGTACAAACATCTGCAGGCAACGTAGGTTCACCAATCAACGCCGCAAGTGCCGCTTCCAAAGTTCAAACTGCTGGCTTTGGATCTGGTGCTGAGACAACTCCACGTTTAGGCTTCCGTGGTACAGAAGATTTGGGTGGTGGCACATCTGCATTCTTCACAGTCGAAGTTCAGTTAGCTCCAACATCCTCTAATTTATTTGCAGCCGGTGGCGAAAATACATTAAACCGTCAAACATTTGTTGGATTACGTCAAAAAGGCATTGGTAATGCTTCTATCGGTACTCAGTACACTCCAGTCTTTAATTTATTAGCTGCGACTGACCCTGGTCAGACTAACAACGCAATTGGTTCAGTAATTTATCCGCAAGGTGGTAACGGCGTTACTTCCAACGCATTGATCGTTCGTCAGAACAATTCGATTCGTTTTGAGTCAGATCGTTTTTCAGGCGTTCAATTTGTTGGCTTCTACTCGCAAAATAATCAAGATTCTAATCAGACCCGCGCAAGTAACACTGCACTCAATCCTACAGCAGCAACTGCAACAACAGCGGCTGTGGCTGCCACATCCACTGGCGGAACTGCAAATAATTCTGGTGGCGGTGTAGGATTAAATTTCCAACTTAAGAAGCTTTATGTTGGCGCTGCATATCAAGTGTTTAAAAATGAAACTGACAACACAGTTGGTACGGCACTTGGAAACGTAGCAGGAAGTGGTGGCTCTGGCATAGTTCTCCCAACTACTGGTGTTTCAGTTGCCACAAACGGTAATAATATTACTGATGCCGGCGCATTTGCTGGGGCAGTATATGATTTTGGTATCTTGAAAGCCTATGTAAACTGGGTAGATCGTAAAATTACCAACAACCTTAACTCTAATCAGTTCTTAAAGCGCTCTGCACAACAGTTGGGTGTTCGTGGCAACTGGACACCTAAGATTGAAAGCTGGGCAACCGTTGGAAATGGTAGCTATAGAGCTTTCGGAACTAACGAGCCTACAGCCAGCTTTACTGGTTACCAGTTAGGCACTAACTACATCCTGAGCAAGCGTACTAATTTGTATGCTATCTATGGCGCGACACAGCAATCAAATGTAACTACGGTTGGTGGTGTCAATTATTCCTCGGGTGCTAGCCAGTACTCCCTGGGCGTACGTCACACTTTCTAATTTAACGCTAGCTTAGCTAGCTTTTCTTAGAAGTTTTTAAACCACCCTTCGGGGTGGTTTTTTTATGAAAATTTTTCAGTCTCAGATTTATACGGAGTTTTGAGTATTAATAAAAATACCTATTTTGGCTCATTGTTTTGAATGATTAAATATATAAATCAAATTTAATATTAAAAATGATATTTTATGAGCACCATTCCTTGAATTCTTTTGAGGCGGCAAACGATGCCAGCCTCATGGATTCGGGTGTGCTCAGTGCCAAGATCTTGTCGTATGTCCCTGCGACATCTACCAATCTTGCTCAATTTCGGGCCATAACGGCCCCAGATCAGCACCATTTCAACTACTTTTCGAATAAAGCACTATTGATTGAGCATCAAAAGTGCTTTCAGGGTGATATTACGAAGCAGACCTTGGGTATGTTTATTAGTCGCCTACGGGCACAGCTAGATCCCTATTTCGATCGAACCCACATTGGATCGATCCAAATCAAGCAAATTTCTGAATTTATTCTACATTTACAGAATC
>CALRRC020000039.1:0-6409 GCA_943370515.1 Erythrobacter sanguineus
ACATTGCCGATTTTGAACACATCATGGCACGCGAAGCCCGTATGCGCAATTGCGATGGCGTCGTTTGCGGACATATTCACAAAGCAGAAATTCGGGAAATCGACGGGCTCATCTATTGCAACGATGGTGACTGGGTCGAAAGCCTGAGCGCCCTCGTTGAAACCACCGAAGGCGAGCTCAAACTGGTTTTTTGGAACACCATTCTGGGCGATCCTGCCCCAAGTATTGCCAATACGGAACTACTCCATATGGAAGTCGCTATTAGTAACTCACGTGAAGAGGCCTTAGCATGAAAATAATGATCGTAACGGACGCATGGGAGCCCCAAGTCAATGGGGTTGTTCGCACTTTAAAGCAAACCTGCCATGAACTGCGCTTAATGGGTCATGAGATCGAGATGATCACACCCCTTCAGTTCAAAACCATTCCTTGCCCTACCTATCCGGATATCTCACTGTCACTCTTTCCGGGGAAAGGCGTAGCCCGCAAAATCAAGGATTTTGAGCCCGACGCAATTCACATTGCAACCGAAGGCCCCCTTGGTTTATCCGCAAGGGCCTATGCTGTGCGAAACCGCCTGCCCTTCTCCACCGCATATCACACCCGCTTTCCGGAATACGTACACGCCAGAACAGCCATCCCCATTTCTTGGACATATGCCTTCTTACGCTGGTTTCATGGCCCATCGATGGCCGTCATGGCCCCGACCATTGTTGTGAAAGACGATCTGGAAAAATTTGGCTTTACGAATGTGGTGCTGTGGTCACGCGGTGTGGATACCGAGGTATTCAATATGCAAGAATCAAAAGCCCTCAATTCAGCGCATCCCATCTTCTTGTACGTGGGTCGTGTTGCGGTTGAAAAGAACATCAATGCATTTCTAGAAATCGATTTGCCAGGATCAAAGTGGGTGGTTGGTGATGGCCCTGCCATGGCGAAAATCAAGCAACAGTATCCGAACGTCAATTACTTAGGGGTTTTGCAGCAGCCCGAATTAGCCAAAGTCTATGCGGCGGCCGATGTATTTGTGTTTCCGAGTAAGACGGATACCTTTGGCTTAGTCTTGCTAGAGGCCATGGCCTGCGGCACCCCAGTGGCAGCTTACCCTGTTACCGGTCCCATTGATGTGCTTGGCGACTCCCCTGCGGGCGCCATGCACGAGGATTTACGTACCGCATGCTTGGAAGCCCTGAAGATCCCCCGAGAAGTGGCTAGAGCACATGCTGAGCGCTTTTCCTGGCGCGCCTCGACCGAGCAGTTTGCACGGCATTTAAAGCCCGTACCCAGCCCTGCGGTACACCGCACTGCCTTGGCTTAAGAAATTCGAGTTTTTAATTGAAAGATACGTACCACATTGACCAAAATCCGCACAAAGGCAATCGCGGATTGGTGCGTGCATGGCATGCTGCGAAAAACTCATGGCGCGGGCTGATGTTTGCGTTTAAAGAGGAAAGTGCGTTTCGGCAAGAACTGACTCTGTTTGTATTGCTGACACCCATTGCCCTTGTATTGCCCGTATCCCTATTTGAAAAAGCCGTCTTAATTTGCTCCCTTGTGCTGGTGATGGCAATTGAACTACTGAATTCGAGTGTGGAGGCGGCGATTGATCGCATCTCCTTTGAACACCATGATTTATCCAAGCGCGCTAAGGATTTTGGGTCTGCGGCTGTGATGCTCGCACTACTAATTTCCTTTATTTTGTGGGCTTGTATATGCCTTTCCCTATTCACAGAAGTGTCATAAACTAAATCTAGACTCGGGTTTACGATAACAAGGAGCTTGATATGTCTGATATGCCAAATCCCTTTGCCCCATTTGATGTGCTCTTTAAAAGCACGACGACCGTTGAGCACAAGAAAAAACTTCAAAAAATCAAGAAATTACTTTCCAAAAAAACGGCAAAGCGTTTATTTGGTAAGGCGTTTGCCCAGCGTACCCGCGCTGAATTACAGTCCACCCCCGAAATAGCTCGTCCTGTTATCAAATCAAAGCGCCCTGCGCTGAAAGTATCATGGGCCAAAGATGCAGGCGAAGTCAAAGAGGCGCAGCGCTTGCGGTTTAAGGTGTTCGCAGAAGAAATGGGGGCCACTCTGACACCAAATGCAGAAGGCCTGGACGTCGATGAGTTTGACACCTATTGTGACCACCTGATCATTCGCGATGAAGATACCCTTCGTGTGGTTGGTACTTACCGTGTTTTACCTCCCCACAAGGCACAAGAGATCGGCAAGCTCTATTCGGATTCTGAATTTGATCTTTCCCGTTTGCAGCATTTGCGCCCCAAGATGGTTGAAGTGGGCCGTTCTTGCGTTCACCAAGACTACCGTTCAGGCGCCGTAATCATGGCACTGTGGAGCGGTCTTGCTGAATACATGCTGAAAAACAATTATGAAATCATGTTGGGCTGCGCTAGTATTCCGATGTCGGATGGCGGCCACTTTGCTGCCAGTCTCTACAACGGTCTGAGCGCCGATCAAATCGCGCCAATTGAATGCCATGGCTTTCCAAAAGTACCATTACCACTCGCTCGCCTGAATGGCGGACTCGAGGTTGAAGCGCCGCCATTGATAAAAGGTTACCTGAAGCTGGGAGCCAAAATTTGCAGTGCGCCTGCTTGGGATCCCGACTTTAATACCGCTGACCTCTTAACGATGTTGCGCTTATCGGAAATCAATCCCCGCTACGCCAAGCATTTTTTGGGGAAATAAACAGGGTACAGCAGAATCAAGCTAAATTAGATTAGCTCGATATGATAGGGTCTGCCAATCCGTTCCCACTCTGCAGCCTCTTTGCGTAGACTAAATTCAGTCAGTGGGTGATTTTCTAGCCAACTCTGTTTAATGCTGACTGTGAAACTGGCGCCTGACTCGCTAACGCTAACCTCGGGTAACTGGGCATCACTTCGACCGCGGCAAAGCAATTGCGCCAGACGCAAGGCAAACAGCATGCGCCAATCTAAGAATTGGGCATTGCTGGCCAGCTTGCCAAGTTTGCCGGTGTGACCCACAAGCAGGGTAGCCAGGCGCAACTGATCGTTCTTTGAAAACCCTGGCATATCTGCATTACCAGCAATATAAGCTGAATGCTTGTGATAACTGTTGTGGGAAATCGATAAGCCGATTTCATGAAGATTAGCGGCCCACTCAATTAGGACTAAGTTATTCATTCTGGCTTCTTTATCGAGTACAGGCAACTGCGATAAGAAATTGCTTGCCAAATTACCCACCCGCTTGGCCTGCTGCCGATCGACCGAATACCGGTCCATGAACTGCTCCACTGTCACAAAACGCATATCGTGGTGCTGTGATCGACCTAGCAGGTCATAGAGCACACCAACCCGAAGTGCTGCATCGGTTACCTCCATTAACTCAATCCCAAGCTCCTCAAACACTGCCAGCATGATTGCCAAGCCACCCGGCCAGACAACGCGTCGATCATCCTTCAGGCCAGGCACGAGAATCTGACTAGTATTCTCAAAGCGTAATAAATCGTGCTTCATCGCCTTTAAGGCAGCTTTGGTAATAAAGCCTTTGGGGGCATCGCCGTAACCCATTTGGGTAATGATGTCGGCTAAGGCGCGCGCAGTGCCAGAAGATCCAATGGCCTGCTTCCAACCTTGCTTTACAAACGGCTCCGCAATCACCTGGATTTCGCGGCGTGCGGTGAGCTCGGCTTCTTTGAACGCATGGGCATCAATCTCCCCTTTGGGGAAAAAACGCATGCTATGGGAAACGCAGCCGATGTAGAGGCTCTCCATCAATTGGGGCTTATAGCCTTCGCCAATGATGAGTTCAGTTGATCCGCCACCAATATCGACAACCAGTCGATTGCCTTGAACCGGCGATACCTCATGGGCGGCCCCTATATAGATCAAGCGGGCCTCCTCTACTCCGGCAATAACTTCAATGGGAAAACCCAAGGCCTTTTCGGCATCCTTTATAAAATCCGCTGAATTGCGTGCCACCCGCAAGGTATTGGTTGCTACTGCCCGGACCTGCGCCAAATCAAAGCCCCTTAAACGCTCGCCAAAGCGCCCAATCGCCGATATGCCCCGCTCATAGGCTTCGTGGCCCAATAATTTCTTGTCTGTGAGGCCGGCAGCCAGCCGAACCGACTCTCTGAGGGTGTCAATGGGCCTAAGCTGCATGCCAGATGGTGTATTAACAACCTGCGCAATCAGCATCCGAAAGCTATTCGAGCCAAGGTCAACGGCGGCAACGTAGCCATCAGTCGGGGTTGTCACGGTCTTTTCTTTCAAATGAATCGGCTTTTATAGGTGAATACCACAGATACTAAAGGCTTATTGTATGCAATCCAAATGACACATTACTGAAATATAAAGGTGGCATAACATAGTCTATTCATGACAAAACTGGCCACTCCCCTTCTGAATCGAGAAATCGGTATTTTGGAATTTAATTCCCGAGTACTGGCTCAGGCCGAGGATCCCAGCAACCCCCTCTTGGAGCGTTTGCGTTTTTTGGGGATTGTGTCGAGCAATCTAGATGAATTCTTTGAGGTCCGAGTGGCGGGACTCAAGGAGCAATTGCAAACGGATCCCAAGAAAATCGAAGCCGATGGCCTCAGTATTGCAGAGACATACGACAAAGTAACCGAATACGCCCACATGTTAGTTGCCAGGCAATATGCGGTGTTTAATGACACCATACAACCGCAGTTAGAAGGCGCTGGCATTCAATTTATTTTCGCCAAAGACTGGACTCCAGAACAAGAAAGGTGGGCGCACGGTATCTTTCGTACTGAATTACTTCCGCTCCTAACGCCGATTGCGCTTGATCCAGCCCATCCATTTCCGAAGGTTGCCAATAAGAGCTTAAATTTTATTGTCTCCTTGGATGGCAAGGATGCATTTGGCAGGCGGGCTCGCCTAGCCGTTGTGCAAGCGCCGCGCTCTTTGCCGCGTGTTATTCAGATGCCAAAACACCTGGCCAAGTCCGATTATGGCTTTGTGCTCCTCTCCTCCTTCGTCCAAAAGTTTGTAGGCGATTTGTTTCCAGGCCTGACTATTGTTGAGTGCCATCCCTTTCGTGTAACACGCAACTCAGAACTCTTTGTATCCGATGACGAAGTAACTGATCTGCGTAAGGCCCTGCAAGGCGAACTACCAACCCGCCACTTGGGCGATGCCGTACGCCTAGAAACCTCGGTCGAAACGCCGCACGCACTGGTGGAGCGTCTTCGTAAGGAAAACGGCCTTGAGCCTCAAGATTGCTACCGGATTGATGGGCCAGTGAATTTACTCCGCCTATCTCAGGTACCCGACCTGGTTGAAAGGCCCGAGCTCAAATTTGCCGTATACCGCCCCAAATCCTCATTTGGCTTGACCAAGCCAGGTCAGCAAGACTCGACCGATCCGGACGATTCCATCATTGAGAAAATTCGCCAAGGCGATATTCTCTTGCACCATCCTTATGAGAGCTTTGAGCCGGTATTACAGCTATTACGCGAAGCCTCCAATGATCCGGATGTATTGGCGATTAAACAAACGGTTTACCGAACGGGTGATGACTCCCCCGTAATGGATGCCCTCATTCAGGCAGCGCGCAATGGAAAAGAAGTAACGGTTGTATTAGAACTGTTTGCGCGCTTTGATGAGCAAACCAATATCAACTGGGCCGCTAAATTAGAGAGTGTTGGTGCCCATGTGGTGTATGGCGTCGTTGGTCATAAATGCCATGCCAAAATGCTGCTGGTAGTACGGCGCGAGAAAATAGCAGGCAAGAAAAATAAGTCGCAACTGGTTCGGTATGTGCATTTGGGTACTGGAAACTACCATCCAAAAACAGCCAAGCTCTATACCGATTTTGGTCTCATGACCTGCGATGAATCCATTACCAACGATGTGCATCTTGTGTTTCAGCAACTCACTGGTACAGCCTTGCACCTCGAAACCCGCGAGCTATGGGAATCACCCTTTACCCTGCTGGATGAACTGATTGCGCACATCCGCGCTGAATCAAAAGTAGCTAAAGCAGGAAAAAAGGGGCTCATCATTGCCAAAATGAATGCCTTGCTCGAGCCAACCATCATTGCAGAGCTCTATAAGGCATCCCAAGCGGGCGTTAAGATTCAACTCATTGTGCGCGGCGTTTGCGCCCTGCAACCTGGGGTCAAAGGCCTATCGGATAATATTTCAGTCCGCTCCATTATTGGCCGCTTTTTAGAGCACCACCGCATCTGCTATTTTTATGCCAACGGAAAAGAGTCTGTGCACCTCTCTAGTGCCGACTGGATGGATCGAAACTTGTTGCGGCGGGTGGAGGTAGCTTTTCCAGTAAAAGATCGGGCCCTAAAAAAACGGGTTGTCCTAGAGGGTCTAAAGTTGCTACTTAAAGACAATGCAACCGCATGGAAAATGAATTCCGATGGCAGCTATCAGCAAGTGAGG
>CALRRC020000040.1:0-6367 GCA_943370515.1 Erythrobacter sanguineus
CAAATGCTTCTAGCATGACGTAACTTGATTTCGTAGAATAAGTTGCTGTACCAAGCTCATAAATATACATTTACCATTTATTGAAAGTGAATAGTATGTACAAGAAAGTAAGCATTAAATGTCCTATTTGTGAGGCTGAACGCTTTGATGTGTTTATTGAGCCGTGGGTAGATGAATTTGATCCTGCCAAGCTTTACGGTGCCGCATCAGGTATCCCGGGCACACAGAGATTAGTAAAGTGTTTAGATTGCGCGATGATTTATGAAAATCCACGTTATGATAATCATACTATTGTAACTGGATATATGGCCTCGAAAGAGGGCGAACATGATAGCCAATATTCAATGCGTGTCTATAGTTTTTATCGTACCCTCAAAAAACATGCCAAGTTCTTGCCAGAATATGGGGCAAAAGTATTGGATATTGGAACAGCGGGCGGCGCGTTTCTGGATGCTGCAAAACAATATGGTTACGACGCCTATGGAATGGAGCCATCCGTAGACTTGGTTGCGCGAGGCAAAGCAAGGGGTTTACAAATCGAACAAGGCACAATTGAAAGTCACAACTTTACACAAGGCAGTTTTGACATGGTGTGTTTGTGGGATGTCATTGAGCATTTGCCAGATCCAAAATTTGCATTGATAGAAATTAGAAAGCTATTAAAACCGGATGGGATTCTGCTGATAAACTTCCCTGATATTGGTACCTTGCAAGCAAAAATTGCGGGCAAGAAATTCTGGTGGATTCTTTCGGTGCACCTGCACCATTTCACAAGAAAATCAGTTATAGACATTTGTTCACGTACTGGGTTTGATGCATTTCATTTTCAAAGATATTGGCAAACACTGGAGTTTGGCTATCTAGAGCGAATGGCTGTGCATTACCGGATACCACTTACAGGTCTAATTACCCGCTTGACACCAGGCTTCATTCAAAGAATCCCAATCCCGTATTACGCTAGTCAAACAACAGCATTGGCGAGGATTAAAAAATGACAACATATATTCTTGGTGCCGGCCCAGCTGGCATGGCTGTTGCAGATGGTTTGATTGATGCGAATGGTGATGACTTTGTTCTGCTGGAGAAAGGTCCTTACCTAGGAGGGTTGGCTCGGACTGTAGATTGGGGTGATATTGGCAAGCATGATTTAGGGCCACACAAGATTTTTACACTGGATCGTAAATTGATTCGACGGGTTGAAGCCTTGCTCCCTGAGTCTGACTGGCTCACCAGAGAAAAAATTAGCAGCATTTACATGAATGGACATTACCTACCATATCCTCCGTCACCTTTTTCACTAGCAGGTGTGTTTGGAATGCCAGCATTCATTCGAATGGTGGCGGGTTATGGAATTGCCCGTATTAAAAATATTTTTGTATCAAATAATCCAATTACATTTGAAGAAGACTTGGCAAATCGCATGGGTATGCCGCTTTATGAAGTGCTGTTCAAGCCCATCGCAGTAAAGCTTTGGGGTAATCCCCAAAAGTTGGATGTAAAGCTTTCTCGGGGCCGTGTGCAGACGCCTTCATTGATTGAGGTGCTGGGCCGCTTGTTGAAACTGAAAAAAAATAGTGAATTTGAAGCTTTAACATTTCGTTACCCTAAAGGCGGGTTGGGGCGCATATGGTCGGCAATCAAAACTAAATCAGGGGCTAAAGGCAAATTCTTGCTCGAGCACAAGGTAACGCGGCTTGTTGCGGATAAAGGAACAATAAAGGAAATCCATTACCAAGTTAATGGCATGCAAGGGCGGATCGAAATAGGGTCTGATGATCAAGTTGTGTCTACATTGCCTTTGTCATTTACAACTAAGTTGTTAAGCGAGTCTTTGCCGAAACATTTGCCGACGTTGGCGGAAAAAGTTTTAACTATGAATGATTTGCTATTGGTTTTCTTGCACGTTGATTGCGCAAGTCTGCTTGATGAGTCGTGGGTGTTTGTTCCAGATCCCAACATCATATTTCACCGGCTCAGTGAGCAAGAGTCGTTTGATCCTGAAATGACCAAGAAGGGCAGCATTGTTTGCTGTGAAATAATGAGTGGACCGGATCGCCCACTTTCGGGGAAGACTGATGACGAATTGTGCGTTGGGGCTGTAAAGGGATTGGCAGATATGGGTTATACCGGCTTGAAAGTGCTTAGCCAGCGTGTTATCCGCTTGCCACAAAGCTATCCTGTTTTCTGCACTGGATATCAATCTGGTCTAGCCGAGCTTATTCAATCGTTGGATCAATTTGATAATTTCCGCTCCATTGGACGGCAAGGTGCATTCAACTATATAGGCACGTTAGATGCTATGGATATGGGTTATGGATTTGCGGACTGGTTGACGAGTGGCAAGCGCAAACCATGGCAGCAAGAACGGGAGCGTACCAACCATTATCCAGTTCTTGATTGACAATGAACTTAACGCTGATTTCACCGAGATTGGCCATCCAGAAGGGTGACTTTCTCGGCTCTGGTGTACCGTATTGGCCGATTGAACTGGCTACTTTGGCTGCGTTTGCCCGAGAACATGGCGACGAAGTGTCTCTCTTAGACCTTTTCGGGAATGATCCCCGCCAATTGTTGGATTCGGGCGACTATTACCTCCAGGGTGTATCGCTAAGTCGCTACTTAAATTTAGGCATTCTGCAGCAAGCTGAGGCTTTTATTCTGTATGCGATTTCCTACATGTCACATCAAGAGTTGCTTTCTATAGTTGCCTTGCTCAAACAAAACTTCCCGCGTGTACCCATTGCGATTTTGGAGAATTCGCAAGCAGTCACTGCATATTCTCTCCAACGATTAGCTTCGGATTATTTTGAGGTTGGCGCAGATCTTTTAATCTGCGGTGAGCCGTATTTTAATTGGGAAGAAATTAAGGGCCAACTTAAAGCACCTACGCTCGCATCCGTACCCAAAAATTTGATCACGCGCAATTCATCACCGGTTCCAGAACGAATCACAGATAAAGGATTGCATTATCCTTTGCCAGCATGGGAACAGGTAAACCTGGAAGGTTATTGGAGCCTTCCTTATTCGCACGGCCCAAAGTCCGCTAAGTTTTTGCCCATATTAACTTCGCGAGGATGTCCCTATCCCTGCGATTTTTGTGTTGTCCCGGAAACTAACAACCGACGCTGGCGTGGAAATACGCCTGAGCAGGTAGTTGATGAGATAGTTGCACTGCGTAACCGCTATGGAGTACATGATTTTCAAGTGGAAGATTTAAATCCAACTGTTCAGCATAAGCGTTGGGAGAAAATATGTGAATTGCTGATTGAGCGCGAGGCGAACATACGATTTTATTTTGTTAGCGGCACAAAAGCCGAAACACTCCATATAGACAAAATTCCATTGTTTGCAAAAGCAGGTTGCCGCTATATTTCGATTAGTCCGGAATCTGGCAGTAAAGAACTAATGCAAGTCATTGGAAAAAGTTTTAATTATGAACGCGGTATAGAGTTGATTAGTGCATGTCGCGCCAACGGCATAAGAACTCAAGCTTGCCTTCTTGTGGGTCACCCAAACGAAACAGAAAAAGATTTCGAAGCTTCCAAGAATTATCTTGCATGCATGGTTAAGGCAGGTCTCGACGAAGTTGCTGTATTTGTCGTTGCTCCCTTTGCGGGGAGCCAACTATTTGCAAAAAGTGGAATCTCAATACATGACAAATCAGCATTGATCAGCTTTTCTCCCAAAGGCCGTGCAAATTACAAAATTTTAGAGGCGCGTAGGAAAGTATTAATTAAAATTTTCTTTGTTGAAAAGCTGAAAAAGAGTCTTGATCTATGGATGCAGGGACTACGTGCGATCTTTGGTACTCCAGCTACCAAAATGGAAAATTTGCCACGCCGAATAGTGTTTATTTATTGGCAAGTACTGTTGTTCTCGATAGCTAAAAAATTGGGGAGAAAGTAATGGGTACGCCACGAGTACTCATCATTATTCCCTGTTACAACGAACAGGGAGCAATATCAGCACTGCTAAACGAAATAAAAGCATGTCAACAAGACTACGAAACAATCGTAGTTGATGACGGATCGAGTGATGCAACTTACCAAATTGCACATGAATTATCCCCTATTATAAAGTTACTGCGAAATCTTGGTATAGGGGGGGCTGTTCAAACGGGCATCAAATATGCCCAAAAAAATGATTTTGATTTTTGTGTTCAGATTGATGGTGATGGTCAACATCCACCCTGTGAAGTTTCAAAATTGTTGTTAGCTTATCGTGAGATGCCCAATTCAATCATAATCGGTAGTCGATATTTAACTCACGACACGTTTCGATCGACATGGGCAAGAAGGGTCGGCAGTCAAACAATCGCAGGTGCACTAAATAGATTGTTTACTAATTCTAAAATAACTGACCCAACAAGTGGGATGCGTTTAATGGATCGAAAAGCCATTGAGTTATTCGCGAAGCATTATCCGCATGATTTTCCAGAACCGATTTCACTTGCTTGGGCTCTCAAAGAAGGGTTGTCTGTGAGTGAAGTGCCGGTGCAAATGCGTCCGCGTGTGCACGGAGACAGTTCAATTATTGGACTAAAGCAACTCGCATATATGCTTCGAGTGTTAGGGTACATATTGCTCGCTCGTTTAAAGCGCACCAAATTAAATGATGTCTAATTAGTGATGCATATAAATCATTCAAGCACCTATTTGTTTATTGCAATCTTTGCTGTGATATACACATTAATCATCGCTCGTAAAACTGCACGGCAGCAACTAGATATTTACGATTTGGCTATGCTATCAACGGTTGTGATTATTCCCGCTATATTTGTTTCATTTCCGCAGGTTGCATACTGGCTTTCCAGCTTGACGGGTGTTGAATTTCCCTTTGTGGTGATGTTCGGAATGTTGATTGCAATCCTGTTCATTATCATTCACAGGCTAACTGTCAAAATTCACCGTTTGGAATCAAATTGTCGTTTGCTAGTTCAAGAATTAAGCTTGCTTAAGCAGGTAATTGATGAAGGTGTTAAAAAAAGTACATCAAAAAAATAGGTCATTAATTGAAATCTGTATATTTATTGATACTCAAGGCGGCGGTAAGTGTTGGCTCGCTATATTTGGTGTCTCGTTCTATCGCATGGGAAACTGTTGATAATGTTCTAAAGGGCGCGCAATTCCCATATCTAATTGCCGCCCTCGCGCTTTTTTGGGTGGCCCAAATATTTTCTTCTTTACGATGTGCGTATGTCGCTCACGTCTTGGGTGGGCGACTTAACCTATCAACGTCGATTCGCGCACATTTTGTGGGTCTGTGGTTCAATCAAGTCTTGCCTACTGGCTTAGGTGGTGATTTTATCAAGATGGCGATTTTAAAAAAACCACTTGGGTTAAGCGTAGCTGTCCGTACAACGATACTAGACCGATTGTCGGGCTTTATGTTTCTGCTACTAGCTCTAGCAGTTGCACTGCCCTTCTATGTCAAATTATTTCCAACTCAACCAGAGCTGGTTTCTGCTTTGGGCGTAATTGCCTTTGGTGGTGTTTCAGCAATATTGCTGGGAGCATTGGTCGTAAATAGCGAATCTAAACTAGTTGCGCGCAATCCAGTCCTACTAGGAATAATTCAATTATTTTGCGATGTATCGAAATTTAGAAAAGGGTCAGCTTTATGGGGGCAGTCATGGACGTCGGCAATTGTTCATTTTAATGGCATCATTACATATGCATTACTCGGTTTCGCTCTTGGCATTAATGAGGAATTGCTAACATTTATACTAATTGTCCCCATTATTTTCTTAATCGCATTAATTCCAATTTCGTTTGCGGGCTGGGGTTTGCGGGAGGCTGGTGCTGTATGGCTGTTTGGGCTGATAGGCATTAACAGCGCAAGTGCGCTTTCTTTGTCAATTTTTTTTGGCCTGCTTCTTTTTGTGGCGGGTTTACCAGGATTGTTTATGATATTGATCGGTCGCTCGTCATCGCATAATTAGTGACATTTACTCGGGCAAGTTAGAATGCGTATAAATGACTGACGGTTTCACTACTAGTGTATTCCAACGATAGTAGTGCTCAGATGTTGTGGAGTCAAATCATGCAACAGGAACGGTGAGCTCATAATGAGCGAGTTAAGAAATACAAGTAACACACACTTTGGATGAACAGATGAAAATCTCCATCATTGTTGCCGTCTATAACTGTGCAATAACACTCCAACAGTGCATAGATAGTGTGGCACAACAAACCTACCCTAACAAAGAGCTGATCATCATAGATGGCGGGTCAAACGATGGTACGGTTGAGTTGTTAGAAGCCAATCGAGAGATAATTAATTATTTGGTTTCCGAACCGGATGCGGGGATATACAGCGCTTGGAATAAGGGTGTGTTGCAGGCGAAAGGAGAATGGATTTGTTTTCT
>CALRRC020000041.1:0-6343 GCA_943370515.1 Erythrobacter sanguineus
ATCCCATCGTTTGGCGATGTTGCGCAATATGTCTAATTCGCTTTTAGAGCATGAAGTGATTAAAACCACTCTGCCTAAAGCAAAAGAATTGCGCATGGTTGTTGAGCCTTTAATTACCTTGGGCAAAAAAGACAATTTGGCAAACCGCCGTTTGGCTTTTAACCGCACACGCGATCGCGATATCGTTACCAAGCTCTTCACCGAGCTCGGCCCACGTTACGCAACTCGTCCAGGCGGTTACTTGCGCATTTTGAAGTTTGGTTTTCGCCATGGCGACAATGCGCCAATGGCCTTGGTTGAGTTGATGGATCGCCCAGAAGTCGAAGAAGCTGCAGTCGAAGCTGACGCAGCCTAAGTCTTTGGGGTATAGTCAAAAGCCAGGCTTCGGTCTGGCTTTTTGCTTTGTTAATAAGCCCAATTTATGAATCACACTGTGAACAATGGATCTACTCAATGACTGAATTGCTCTTGGTGATGACAAGCCTTCCAGACATGGAAGTCGCTAAAGCATTGGCAAAGCGATTGATCGATGTAAATTTGGCAGCCTGCGTGCAACTGCAGCCTGGGGTGCAATCCATTTACCGCTGGGAGGGGCGCATCTGCGAGGAGCAAGAGGTGGTATTGGTGGCAAAAACCACCGCTGCGCAGTGGCATGCGATTTCATCTTTTATCAAGCAAAATCACTCCTACGATGTTCCTGAAATTATTGCCCAGCCAATTACACATAGCGATCCTGACTATGCTCGGTGGGTTATTGCAGAGACAACGGTTGCGCCTAGTTAGATGATGCAATTTCAAGCCCACTCTCGAATCAATGCATGGTTATTAGCGGCAATTGCGATAGCAGCTAGCTTCGTATTGATGCTGCCGGCCAGCGCTCAGAAAGCATTTTTACACCCCGATAAAGCGTTTCCAGTAACCGTCAGCTGGCTTGAAAACAAGACGCAACTGCAAGTCAATTTTTTAACTGCAAAGGGATACTACCTCTACCAAGAAGCCTTCCAGTTTCGGTTGATGCAAGGCAATGGCACCAGTGAAACCTTGACGGCAATATTGCCCAAGGCCGAAGTGAAGTTTGATGAGACCTTTCAGAAAAACATGCCGATTTATCGTTACCCAATCGAAGTTATGTTAACTCTGCCGGGTGGGGCGGCATTGGCAGCAAAAGGGCAGGGAATTCAGGTTGAAGTCGACTTACAAGGCTGCGCCGATGGCGGAATTTGCTACCCACCCACCACCTTGAAATTCAATATCGCTGCGCCAGGGGTACAAGTCATGCCCATGCCGGATGAAGTAATCCAAAGTGCTAGCAGCGCTACTAGCAATCAACAGCAAAGTGTTACAGATCGTTTTATGGGTTTGTGGCAGCAGCGTGATGATGTGAATGCTATCGGCCAATTTTTAAAAGAAACACCAACCGCTTATTTATTCATTGCTTTCTTTGTGCTTGGGTTGGCATTGGCATTTACGCCTTGTGTATTGCCAATGCTACCCATTTTGTCGAGCATTGTTTTTGGTACACAAGGCAGTAAACCCATTAAAAAGTCACGCGCAGCAGTGCTTGCAGCAGCATATATTTTCGGGATGGCGCTCATGTATGCGCTAGCCGGAGTATTGATGGCGGCATTGGGCAGTGGCGCGCAGCAAGCCTTACAAAACCCCGCCGTATTAATTGCCTTTGCGATATTGCTTTTGGTGCTTGCTGGAAGTCTATTTGGTTTTTATGGGCTGAGCCTCCCCCAGTCTTGGCATAGGCATATTGATCGGATTGCTGGTCGACAAAAAGGTGGAAGTATTACGGGCGCTTTTATTTTGGGCGGCGTATCCACCTTGGTGGCTAGTCCATGTATCACTGCGCCGCTAGCTGGCGTGCTGGGTTTTATAGCGCATACCGGATCCCTGAGTTTAGGCGGTGGATTGCTATTTGTGATGGCGCTTGGTATGGGACTCCCACTCTTTTTCATCGCAGTAGAAGCGCGCATGCTGATACCAACTACAGGTAAATGGATGATTGGTCTGCAGCGCGTATTAGGCATCATGCTTATCATGCTGGCCGCATGGATTGTGTCGCCGATCTTTCTCGGCAACAGCCCTATTGAAAGCACAAGCAATGGGCAAGCCCGAACAGAAAAGCGGCTGGGTGATCTGACCTTTAAGGTCGTTGGCTCGATCGAGGCTTTACAGCCATTCTTCGAAGAGGCTAAACGCACAGGCAAACCATTGCTGCTCGACTTTTATGCCGACTGGTGTATTAGCTGTAAAGAAATGGAAATCAAGACGTTTCAAAATACAGCAGTAGCCAAAAAGATGCAGGACTTTATTTTGGTACAGGCCGATGTCACCAGCAATTCTGCTGCGCATCAGGCCTTGTTAAAGCGCTATGGTTTATTTGGTCCACCCGGCATTTTGCTATTTAATGCTGCGGGTGAGGAGCAGACCAATCAGCGCATAGTTGGCTTTATGCCGCCGGATCGCTTCTTGCTGCGTTTGAACGCGGCTGCGCCCTAAGCTAGCAAGACTACTTAGGGATTTGCTTTAATCAGGCGCGCAGCTTCGAGCGCAAAGTAAGTCAATATCCCATCGGCGCCAGCGCGCTTAAATGCCATCAGCGATTCCATCATGACGGCATCGTGATCCAGCCAGCCATTCTGCGCCGCCGCTTTTAGCATCGCATATTCCCCGCTGACTTGATAAGCAAAGGTGGGGTATGCAAACGTATCTTTGGCTCTGCGCACAATGTCCAGGTAGGGCATACCGGGCTTGACCATCACCATATCAGCGCCTTCACTGATATCAAGGGCGAGCTCACGTAAAGCCTCATCGCTATTGGCGACATCCATTTGATAGGTCTTTTTATCGGCTTTGCCGAGGTTTTGGGCTGAACCTACTGCATCCCGAAATGGGCCATAAAATGCCGATGCATATTTGGCCGAGTAGGCCATGATCCGGGTGTGAATCAAGTTTTGCTTTTCAAGTGCAGTGCGAATGGCGCCAATACGACCATCCATCATGTCCGACGGCGCCACTATATCGACTCCGGCGCTCGCATGCATCACAGCCTGCTTCACGAGGATGGTGGTAGTTTCATCATTCAGAATCCGGCCAGCATCATCCAAGACACCATCTTGACCATGGCTGGTATAGGGATCAAGTGCGACATCGGTCATGATGCCCAAAGTAGGGAAGTGTTTTTTTAGCTCGCGCACCGCAGTCGGAACGAGACCATTGGGGTTAAACGCTTCTTGCCCATCTGGCGTTTTAAGTTGGCTACTGATGACTGGAAACAGAGCAAGAACGGGGATACCCAAAGTGACGCATTCTTGTGCAATGGGTAACAGCAAATCAAGCGACACCCGATTAACGCCAGGCATGGACTTCACCGCTTCCGTTTGGTTTTTGCCTTCCAGTAAAAATACCGGGTAGATCAAATCACTGCAAGACAAGGAATTTTCTTGAATCAGACGGCGCGACCAATCATCGCGACGCATCCGGCGGGGTCTATGGGCGGGAAACTGGAATAGTGAGCTCATGGGGTATATCGGTAGTTAAAGATGCGGTAATGGATTCAGGTTCAGGAAATAGCCAACTTAGAATCAGTTTATCGGCTTCTTCCAGCCCTATCCGCTTTGTACTCGAAAATAGCTGTGCTGTTAATCGGGAAGATGCCTTAGCACCGTCACCCAAGTCCGGATCGTACTGCTGTAATTGCTTGGTAACTGCCTCAAGGGCATGACGGCACTCACTTTTGTTCAATTTGTCGCACTTACTCAGCAAGATATGAATTGGCTTGCCGGTGGGCACAAACCACTGAATCATTTGCTCATCTAGGTCGGTAATACCCCGCCTAGCGTCGACAATCTGGATCAGGCCAACCAAGGGGTTACGTTGCTGCAAATAGTCGCTTAGAAGGCCGTTCCAGTGGTATTTGGTTTCTCGGTTGACGGCGGCATAGCCGTATCCCGGCAAGTCCACCAGATAAGCCAATAAGTCTTCTTTAGCAAAAACCCCGAAATAATTGATGTGCTGGGTCCGCCCAGGGGTTTTACTGGCAAAAGCCAGCCTTTTTTGATTGCACAGGACATTAATGGCGGTGGATTTGCCCGCATTGGACCGCCCAGCAAAGGCGACCTCACGCAGTCCAAGCTCAGGTAGGCAGTGGATGTCGTTTACGGTGGTGGCGAAACGCGCTTGAAAGAGTTTAGACATGTGTGCAGGCTATTGTAAAATCACGGAAAATAGTGGAAGAAATGGTGGGCGTCGATAAATTGGCGTTATCCATGCACTCTTAGGAATTTTTGTTAAGGTAAACATAATGCGTCAATCTGTTCAAATCTCCAAATTAAAGGGCTTTCGGTCCGGTTTCATGGCCTTTTTGGTGGCCGCCAGTTTCGGCTTTAGTGCCTCCAGTATTGCTTCGGGCCCTGCCACTAAGCCAGCCAAACCCGATGCAGCAATTGGAGAGAAGTTGTATACCAATGGCGACCCACAGCGGGGTGTAATCGGCTGCGCAAGTTGCCACGGCGCGGAAGGCAAGAGTGCTGCCGGTGCATGGCCTAAGCTGGCTGGTCAGCACAGCGCTTACACCATTAAGCAACTTAAAAACTACAAAGATGGCACACGTGCAAATGCCATTATGGCTGGTATGTCAGCTGCTTTAACAGAACAAGACATGGCCAATATCGCCGCGTATCTAAGTAAGCAAACGGTTTCCTTAGGCGTTGCTCAGAACAAAGACACTATTGGATTGGGTAAGCAAATTTATGCGGGCGGCATTGCAGAAAAAGGCATCCCTGCGTGTGCTGCATGCCATAGTCCAAACGGTGCTGGCATCCCTGCACAATACCCACTTTTGAGTGGACAGTGGGTAGATTATTCAGTGGCACAACTCGGTTACTTCCGCGATGGCACACGTAAAAATAATGCGCAGATGACTGCAATTGCAGGAAAACTATCGGATGTAGAAATCAAGGCAGTTTCAGATTACATGGCTGGTTTACGCTAAAACTGCTTCCTGTATTAAAGACAAACCCCGCATGCTGTGCGGGGTTTTTTGTTTTAAGGCAGGGTGCGTTCACCTGCGAATAGATCGCTGACATTTTCACGATCACGAATAACATAGGTTTTGTCGCCGTCCACCATAATCTCAGCGGGGCGGGGCCGCGTGTTGTAGTTTGAGGACATCACAAAGCCATAAGCTCCAGCAGATAGGATGGCTAAATAATCCCCTTCTGCAATCGCAAGCGCACGATCACGGCCAAGCCAATCACCCGACTCGCAAACCGGTCCCACCACATCATAGGTCTGATGCGGAAGCTCTTTCGCTTGAATCGGCACAATCGCGTGATACGCCTCATAGAGTGCGGGGCGCATTAACTCGGTCATCGCCGCATCCACAATACAAAAATTCTTTTCGGCGCCGGGTTTTAGGTACTCCACGCGCGTGAGTAAAACGCCCGCATTACCAACCAATGATCTGCCCGGCTCAAGGACCACATCCAAGTGCGCAAAGCCGCGTTTGGCAACGTGATTCAGCAGGGCGTTAGTAAATTCAGTAATGTCGGGTGGAGTTTCGGCTCCGTAAGAGATACCAAGGCCGCCACCTAAATCGAGGTGGTGAATCACAATCCCCTCTTTTTTGAGGTGAACTACCAAGTCCAATACTTTATCAACGGCATCTAAGTAAGGCGCGATGCTGGTGATTTGCGAGCCAATGTGGCAATCAATTCCGACGACGTCGATGTGCGATAAGAGCGCTGCCTCGCGATAGGTTTTCAGAACCTCATGGTAAGCAATGCCAAATTTATTATCTTTAAGCCCAGTAGAAATATACGGATGTGTTTGTGCATCGACATCGGGATTGACCCGCAAGGAAATGGGCGCGCGGCAACCCTGCTGTGAAGCGATGCGATTGATTTGATGCAACTCCGGAATCGACTCTACATTGATGCATTTAACGCCGGCTTTCAATGCCGATGCAATTTCAGTGGCAGATTTGCCTACTCCAGCAAATACGAGACTCGAAGGCTCAGCACCAATTGCTAGGGCGCGGGCCAGCTCGCCGCCGCTGACTAAATCAAAGCCAGCCCCCAATCTTCTCAAGCAATCCAAGACCGCTAAATTGCTATTCGCTTTCATTGCAAAGTGGATGCGGGCACGCCGCTTCCCAGCTGCGTCTACACAGGCACGATCATAGGCTTGATAGGCCTCTGTAATTGCACGCTTGCTGTAAATGTAGAGGGGTGTACCGTATCGCTGCGCCAGGCTCGCCAAGGTAACGTCCTCGGCATACCACTGGCCGCCACGCTCTGAAAAGCCGGCTAAATAGGGTAGGGGATTAGATTGG
>CALRRC020000042.1:0-6308 GCA_943370515.1 Erythrobacter sanguineus
AAATCAGCTATTAAGATCGTTTTGATGGCTTGAAAAATACTGGGGGAACTTTCGACCGATTCGTCATCGTCACCCTCTGCCATCAACTGCACGCCAATATAAATTAATAAAATACCGCCAATAATTTTTAAATACGGCAAGCTAAGTAACTTCACAGCGATAATAGTTAATAAAATCCTCATAATGATGGCTGCCGCACTTCCCCAAAATATCGCTCTCTTTTGATGGCGTGGGGCAAGGTTTCGCGAGGCCATCGCAATCACAATTGCATTATCACCAGATAACAATATATTGGTAAACATAATAAGTCCAAGAGCAGTCCATACACTGGTCGTGCTCAGTGCTGTCATTAAATCCATAAATTTCCTTTTAGTAATTCTTGATAATAATTTTTATGTTTCTTTTCTTATCCTTACTTCACTCTATGCTCTTATTGATGCAATAGATAGGCAAAGTTGATATTTAATGGATTAGTCGGGATTAGCCAGACCAAACAAAAAAACCACCCGTAGGTGGTTTAAGTGTTTCTTGGTGGCCTGGGGTGGAATCGGCCAGATCTAATAAATTTTTTAGAGATCTCATCGGCCAGTCGGGCCTTTGGCCTGCCCAGCACGATTCGAACGTGCGACCTCGGCCTTAGAGATGCTTTAGGTAAGCTTATATTAGTGAATTAATGATATGGCACACACATTACGAACGTGCCGAGCCCCAGGTCGAATATCACTTAGCACACGAAATGAGACCGGCCCTTCTTGAAGATCCAAGGCTTTTCCATCCTGCTTGGTAATGATCAATATCTGTGATCCAGTTGGGCTATTAAATACTTCCCCCCAGCTGAGCGTTGCTCGGTACCCATCGGTCGCTACAACTTCAATGCGGGTATTACGTAACGCTCTACTGGAAACGGATTCAAGGCCATTCTTTAATAAGAAATCCCTTAACAGCACCCCGCCCCAGGTAGTTGCTTGCGAATCTACCGAACTAGTAGATCCCGTCACTTGATTGCGGCGCTCACTCATGATTTGGGTTTGTGGCAGCTGATTGAGCTTAGTCAGATCAAATAGCACTGGCCGAATAGCAAATAGACGTAGTGCCAATACCTCTCGCTCGTTGTAAATAATACTCGGATCAACTGGGCAGGTTTGTGCCGCTGCAGCACTCATCCAGAATCCAGCACATACTGCAATCAAGGTACGGCGCATGGCTGATTATTTGGCAATCATCACATCAGAGGCTTTAATAATCGCCCACACCGAATCACCGCTTTTGAGTTCTAACTCATCCACGGCCTCATTGGTAATCGAAGCAGTGACAATGTGACCTCCGCCAATATCTACCTTAAGATGGCTGGTGGTTTGACCCTTTTTAATCTCTTTGAGGATTCCGGGGATTTGATTGCGTGCACTTAATGCGACATTGAGTTTCATTGTTCTATCCTTTAATAAACGTACTTCTTTGCGTAAGCAGCATCATTGTAAAGAGGCTCTGAATACTTATTTTTGCCGTAGTCACGCATGATTTTCTGCCCCGAGTCAGAGGCGACAAAATCAATAAACTTTGCTGCCGTTACCTGACCTGGAGCGGTCCCCACTGGCGCTACCAAGGCGTCGTAGGTATTGACTAAGAACTTATCGCCGCGATAGAGAACTTGTAAGTTTGGAGCGATGGACTTTTCAGCAACCCAAGTACTGCTATCGCTCATGAAATACGCATTTTCGGCATTGGCACGCTTAAGCGATGCAGTCATAAAGTCTTTAGTCACTATGTACCACGTACCCTCAGGCACAACTCCCGCTTGTTTCCAGATATCCATTTCTTTAACGTGGGTGCCGGAATTATCGCCGCGGGTAACAAAGTTTGCTTTCGCTTTAGCAATCCGGGCATATGCATCGGCTCCGCTGGTGGCAGATTTGATATTGGCTGGATCCGATTTTGGCCCAACAATGTAAAACTCATTTGATCCAATCAGGGTGCGTTTAGTTGCCCAGCCGTCTGTAATTGCATTTGCAACCGCCGCAGGAGCGTGCACCATGATCATGTCGACTTGCTTATTTTTTAATTGATTTAAGGATGCGCCACTACCGGCTTTAATCCACACCATTTTTGCATTCTCACGCTTTCCAAAGTCTTCCCCCAAGGCCTGAAGTAAACCCAGTTCGCCAGGGCTGCCGGTAGCAAGACTAAAACTATTGGCACCATCGCCATAAACCGCTTCTACTTTTGGATTGGATTGTGCTTGCACGTAAGTTCCATACATGAGTAATGAGATAAGGCCGAGGGTTCGAAACGATTTTAAAAGACGCATATTGATTGACCAAGTGAAGATTCAGCTTGCATCATCGTATGCAAAAAGTAATTACTCAATATGCATTTTTTTGCTTATATCTAAACTGCAGTTGCACGTAGCTCCTGAGAATGGTCACTCCAGTCTAGCCCCATTGATTTGGCCTGCCCAGCACGATTCGAACGTGCGTACTACGCCCTTAGAAGTATTCGTGGCTACCTGAAGGATGATGTATTTCTATGCTAATGGTTAAAAATTAGCTTCTTACCCGATCATGGATACTGGAGAAGATAGCTCCATTCGGATTAACAAGCTCATCAAGAATTGAATAATGATTCAATCCTTTTAGTAAGGATGCTCCCCCTTTCTGGACAGATGCATTTCTATAAATAGAAAAATCCAAAGTCTGCTTAATCATTTCTAGCAACTCGGCATCACCCACAAATAAATCCAATTCTTTTCCGAAATGATTACTCAAAATAATGGGGGAATTTTGCACGGCAGATTCACGCGTTAACTTGAGTTTGTCATTCACGTAACAATGCCGTATCGGCTCCAAATCAAAGATGCCGCTAATTGCCGTACCGCCTATTACATACGGCTCATCTAATGCCATCGTAATTAAATGAGCCCCTGCAGACCAGCCAATTAACCAAATATTATCGTGCATTGGCGATATCTTCTTTGCAGCATCATGTATTGAGCGAACACCTTCACGTATATCGCTCACGATTTGATCAATTAAAGCAAAAGGTGCGAGGGTATAGCCCAGGATAGCTACGCTGATACCAGCCTTAACTAAATTTGGCGCTATAAAACTAAAATCATTTTTTGATCGATTTTGCCAAAATCCACCATGAACAAAGACAACTAGTGGTGCGCCCTCACCAGCCGGAAATAAATCATATGATTGCCGCTCCCCCGGACCGTAGGGGATATCGATACGACACTTTAACTCATTCCTTGCCAGCTCACTGCACGTTCCCCATGCAGCAATTATTTCAGCACTATTAGAAACCGCAAGGGAATTGTTATATGCCCTATCTAACTCTTCTCTAGAAAACCCTTTCCACATGTTGCAATTTCCTTAAGATAACTATTTGAACTCAATAACAGAACGGACTTCTTTGCCTGCCTTCAATCTGCTCAACCCATCATTAACATCGGATAACTGAATGCGGTTAGTAATGTATTCATCCAGCTTTAAATTTCCATCCAGATAGCTCTGGGCTAAAAAAGGAAAATCAACTAAGGGATTTGCTCCGCCATAACTAGAGCGATGTATTTTCTTTTCACCCATAAACGATCCCCAGCGAAACTCAACCATTTTTTCCGTAGAAACTTTACCCAACCAGACGACTTGCCCACCCGGTCTAACAATTTCAACGCTTAAACGAAATGCCGATTCATTGCCTGCAGACTCAATGACGTAATCAAGGCCAATTCCTTCCGTTAACTGCATTATTTTTTCTATGATGTCGTCAGAAGCCAAAATGAGGTCCGTTGCGCCAAACTGTTTCGCAAACTCAAGCTTCTTTAAATCTCGGTCGATTGCAAAAATACGCTCGGCACCAGCAATTTTTGCACCCTGAATGGCAGATACACCAACCGCACCGCATCCAATCACACCAAAACTAGAACCTTTTGATACTTGGGCAATATTAATGGCAGCCCCAACACCAGTCATAACACCGCAACCAATCAGACAAGCTACGTCAAAAGGCAATTCACTTGAAATCCGTACTGCACAATTTTCAGTTACAACAGCATATTCAGCAAAACTTCCTGAATACATTAACTGATGTACTGCTGTTTCTTTTAAAAAGATTCGTGGCTTACCGTCAAAATGAAATGATTGAGTAGCATTGCTGCGGTACTGACTACAAATAATAGCTTGCTTTTTTTTGCAAAAATAGCACTCGCCACAAAAAGGATTCCAAGATACAACTACATGATCACCTATCTTAAGAGTGCTAACGTCTTTGCCTATCCAATCTACTATTCCGGCAGCCTCATGTCCGGGTATAAATGGAATGGGCGTTCCCAGTGATCCCTCTACCGCCTCTAAATCCGTATGGCAAAGGCTGGTTGCTTTTATTTTAATTACTACATCTCTTGCAGCTAGATTGCCTAAACTTAATGTTTGAATCCGCAGTGGAGTACCAATTGCATTCAAAACGGCGCCGTCAAAATTCATATAAATCCCATTTTGTGACTATAAATGCATGCTTATTTAACAAACATACATCTAATATACTACATATATATATGAATATAGTTTATCTTTCGAATGACAATCACATACCATATTGACATTCTTGGGTCTATCCAATAATGTAGAAAAAAATGACATTAATGAGGATATGAAATATGGGGCCTTCTACTACTGAGCAAATTAGTCCATTGCGTGAATTTATTGTTCAAATGACAAATCTGGTCGAACGAGAGTCAAGTGAAATTGCATTAGTTAAGGAATCTAAAAATTTCCTTAAACACTTAATATCGACTGATGAGTGGCTACCTGAGTTTTGCACTATTCCCCATCCCGATTATTACCAGCAATATTTACTGCATGCCGATCCGCTAGAGCGATTTTCTGTCGTTAGCTTTGTATGGGGGCCAGGTCAAAAAACCCCTATTCATGACCATACTGTTTGGGGTCTTATTGGTATGCTGCGTGGGGCTGAAAATGGGCAACGCTATGAGTACGATGTCAATGGAAAGCTTATCCCCTATGGCAAAGAAACGCGCTTAAACCAAGGAGATATTGAGGTTGTCAGCCCAACAATGGGTGACATACACATCGTTAAAAACGCTTACGACGATCAAACCTCAATTAGCATCCACGTATACGGGGCAAATATTGGCGCGGTAACACGCCATGTGTATGACGTAGAAACAAATAGTGTTAAAAAATTTGTCTCTGGTTATTCGTCAACTCAAGTTCCTAATTTGTGGGATAGGTCAGCATCCGTCCGTGCGCACTTAAGTTAAACAGCTATTGATGCTTTCTTTTCTCAACTAGGTTGAGAAACTTTTCATATTCTTTCTCATCCACTGAGTAACTGTGATCGTCATCCGGGAATGCACTGCTTTTTACTTCAGCAATGTATTTTTTAATACCCTCTACTGCGACCTCAGTCAGGTTGGCGTAGCGCTTGGTAAATTTTGGCTTAAAGTCTGAAAACACCCCCAATAAATCATGGCACAGGAGAATTTGGCCATCCGTGCCAACGCCGGCACCAATGCCGATTGTTGGAATCTCAAGTTGCTGAGATATCACAGTTGCAATCTTTGCTGGAACGGCCTCAAATTCAAGCATAAAACATCCAGCATCTTGAATTGCAAACGCATCTTCTAATATCTTCATCGCCGCATCCGCGGTTCTGCCCTGTATCCGGAATCCTCCAAAAACTGCTACGGTATGTGGAGTCATGCCGATGTGTGAGGCGGTAGGAATGCCGGCATCTACGAGCGCCTTTAAAATGTGGGCTTGTGATTTTCCCCCTTGAGGCTTCACCGCATCTGAACCAGCTTCTTGCATAAACCGAGTTGCGTTAAGCAAGGCGCGCTCTACTGTGTTGTAGCTTTGATAGGGCATACAACCAAGCACAAATGTGTTTGGAGCGCCTCGCCTAATCGATGTGGCATGCATCACCATCATATCCATGGTAGCCGGTATAGTATTGCTATGGCCATGAGCAATCATCGCCAAGCTATCCCCTACCACTGCAACGTCTACCCCCGCAGCCTCTGCCCATTTTGCCGATGTGTAGTCTGGTACAGACATATACACCATCTTCTCGCCGGTCTTCTTTGATTCGCGAATATCTTGAAGATTTCGTTTCTTTTTCTCAGGCGTTGTTGCAGCATTTGTATTCAATTTCGTCTCCTATTATTTCATTACATCATGGTGTTTTTTGCATCCTCTTTTTGCTGCAAGGAGAAGATGGATGAATATCCGCCCGACCAATCAGGTGGAATTAGGCACGGTACCGGGTCATGATGAGCAAATTGCGCACGA
>CALRRC020000043.1:0-6129 GCA_943370515.1 Erythrobacter sanguineus
GGTGAATTGGGTGAATTATTGGAGCTGATGCACACCCTAGACCACAATGATTTGCGTGGGCTGTTAAAGCCCCTCTCAGGGAATTAATCGGCCGCCTTGCGATAGAACAGGTACGTCTTTAATTTATCTACCGGGCGCAGGCATTGGTAGAGGGGGCAGTCGATCTGCAATCCCAACCACTTCTTGACTGTGATCCATGATGGGCGGCATCACAAACTCTTGGCAAACGGGCTTGGGTCCCAGTAGATTTAAAAAATTGCATTCTTTTTTGGTGGCTTGCGAAGCGGCATGCTCTAAGGGGGATTTTCCGGTAGTCACGGTTGAAGCGACGCTAACCGCTGTACTCGGATTGGCTACTGCTGCTGTAGCTACAGTACCCCCTACAGCACTGGCGGTTGCTGTACCAGCACTGCCAATGGCAGCCAATGGGAGGGCGCAGCCCGATAAAAAGAAAATACCAAAGCCAATAATGAGGGTGTAAGTCAGGCTATGCCAAGCAATACAGCGGCAATACTGCGGAAAGAAGCGCTGCTTATTTAGCTCGGCAGGCAATGCTATAGACTCCCGCAGCCCAGGAGCCGCTGGTGATCGCTTCAAATGGGCTGTCTGGGGATTTGATATCGGCTACAACCTTGCCTTCACCCTTGTTTCCAGAAAACACTTTGTATTCAATTGGACGGTACTGGGCTTTTTCGCAGAGGTATTCGTTAAGGCCAATGATGGAACGAATTGGTTCTTTTGTTTTAGGATCCATACCGGGTTTTGTAAAGTCGAGCATGGACATCATTTGTGCTCTATCACCATCCCTTTTGAGGGTGCTAATGTCAAGGGAGACAGTCGATTGTTCGTTTGAACCAATCTCCTGCCACGCAGCGAAGGCGCTTGAAATTGGTAGGACGGTCATGCAGACTGCGATCGCTATCCATCTTTTCATCGTAAAACCCCTCAATAAATGTGTCAGTCTATTTTAAACCCCAATAGGACTACTTTGGTATGAGCTCGAGTTTGCGCTGAATCGTGGCGGGTTTCATTTGCAGCGGCAGTGCTTGATTGTTGGCCCATAAGGGGTTGAGGTTGCGATAGAGCTTGCTTTGAACCCAGCCTGATTGCCCCGTTTGATAGATGAAGGTCGATTGTTCTAGGTCGGCTAAATCAAACACGGTTCGCAGGCTTGCTGCTTGTTTGGTCTCAAAAGGGTTTTTGTGTTTACCGAGCTCTGGCCTGCCGACATTGATCGTAAATCCATCCCCCGGAAATGGCGCCGTGATGTTGAACACACGATTTAAAAACGGCACCCGACTAAAGGGGCGGTGTTCCGATACGGCGATGTGTGCATTCCCCCATTTCCAATTGGCCGGATCGCTGCCGTATTGTGTACTGAGGTATTCGAGCGCACGATCCATCGCCTGTTGTGAGGCTTGTGCGCAGTTCTCTATGCTTTCTGTTTTGGGGGAGTCACACCAGAGGCTATTGGGGTTGGATAACTGCTCCAGTAAGGCGTCTCTAAATTGACGCTTGCCATACTGTACGGAAAAATAATCCCCCAAGCGAGAAAATAAATGGCGCGTCAGTTGATCCACCCATGCATTAAAGAGGAGGGCGCCACTGCTATCAATGCGCATATCCCCATCAAAGCCAGCAATGATGGCTTGGGCTGCTGCTGCACTTGAATGAGTAGATTGCGTTGCTTTAAAGAGTGGTAATAGCGGCGTTGCTGCCAGAGAAAGGGTATCGCCCTGCATGGTTCGCATCGAAGCAAAGTCATGCTGCGGCTTTGCTTCTAGTAAAGATGCAATGCGCTCATACCGAAATGGTAATTCCCAGTCGCCGGTGAGCGGATTGGGATTATTGGCGGCCAGGATTTTCTGGTTGGCAGTCGCAATCCAGCCTTGCTCGGGATTATCGAGTGCGGGCAACTGATCAAATGGAATATAGCCTTGCCAATCGTATTGCTTATCCCAGCCAGGCGCTGGCGCAATCCCATAGAGGCCTTGATGAAGGGTGCGCTTGGGCGCAACCCCAGCCGCCTGAAACGCAATATTGCCAGCAGTATCGGCCATCACCACGTTTTGCATGGGGGCGTAGTTTTTACGTAAAGCTTTTTTGAAAGACTCTAAATTCGTGGCGCGATTCATGTCGAGTAAACCGATCACCGATTGATTATCAAGGTCGAGCGCAGTCCAGCGCAGAGCCAAGGCAAAGCGATCGGTATTGATTAGATTTTTAGCTCGGTCGTAGGTTTCAGAAATGATGGGCCCGTGGCGACTTTGTTTGACGATGAAACGATGCGCGGGTTTATTTTTTATCTCAATCACTTCTTCTCGGACTAAAAACGCTGCCATGCCATCGGGGGTGCGGTATTGACCAGGATTGGTGGGATCAAGTTCTTCAATAAAAAGGTCTTGCACATCAGGGCCGGTATTGGTGAAGCTCCAGGCAATGCTATCCGTTCTACCAAGTACCACTGCTGGAATGCCAGGCAGTGTCGCGCCAATAACATTGATCCCCGGAGCCTCTAGGCGAGCAAAGTACCACAGTGCCGGAGCCGATAAACCCAAGTGCGGATCATTGGCGAGGAGCGGTTTACCGCTGCTTGTCCGTTTACCGCTGAGTGCCCAATTATTCGAGCCAATGCCCTCAATGCCGCCCGGCAAGAGTGCGCGCAGCAACTGGTCTTGTTTAGTGTCTAGCTGCCGCACATCCTGAATGCCCAGGGGCTTGATGGATTTGCCGCTCTCCGTAGCGGCAAAAATACCCATATCTTTATACAGCGTCGCAAAATCCATTTTAGTTACGGGATTGCCTTGCGTGTATGGGGGTAGCACTTCCCAAATTTGTGCCGTGGTCAGATCGCGAGATAGCTCGAGACGTTGCAACTCTTTTTGCCAATTGCCACCCAAATCCATGGCCATCATGAGCATCCAGGCGATGCTATCGGTTGGCGACCAATGGCCTGGCTTGGAGCCAGTCAAAAAGTACTCTATGGGTAAGGCCCAGCCTAATTTAGCGTTGCCTGCATTAACGCCGTCTGAATAGGCTTGCAGAAGGCGTTTAGCCTCCACTGGGTAGCGCTCATATTGCCGCTCGGCATTGTGCTTCACTCCAACGGTACGAATGAAGCGATCGATTTTCAGAGTATCTTCACCGAGGATTTCGGAGAGGCGACCAGCAGCTAGTCTGCGGTTAATTTCCATTTGCCACGAACGCTCGGTTGCATGTAAATAACCCAGCGCAAATAAGGCGTCACCCGCCGTAGACGCCTTGATGTGGGGAATGTCGCTAGCATCAAAGCCAATGCGCACAGCGTCATTCAGGCCCAGCATGGGCTCGCTGCCAGAGGGGCTATTTTTGGTTGAGGCTAGATAAATTGAAGCAAGGCATGTAATCAAGAGAATCGCGCTAGCCAAACCCAATGCAATCCATTTGAGGATTCGAAATACCAACGAACTGGGCCGTGCTGTTTTCACCATGGATCTATTTTAAGTGCTCTTGATTGCGTTGGATCTGGCCAATAAAAAACCCCGCTTGCGCGGGGTTCGAATTCGGATGACATTGTTTACCGGTAAAGCACTTCCGGTAGCCACAAACCAATGGCTGGGAAGGTGTAAAGCAACACAATCGCCAGAATCTGAATGCCCATGAATGGCAACATACCCGCAAAAATCTGATTCAAGGTCACGTGTGGTGGCGAGACCCCTTTGAGGTAGAAGGCCGACATTGCTACGGGTGGCGATAAGAATGCGGTTTGCAAATTCAGCGCAACTAGTAGGCCAAAGAACAATGGATTGATACCAAAGTCATCGAGCAGGGGCACGAAGATCGGCATGAAAATCACGATGATCTCGGTCCACTCCAGTGGCCAGCCCAGGAAGAAAATAATGACCTGAGCCAGAATCAAAAACTCCATTGAGCTTAAGCCGAGCGATAAGACCCATTGCTCAACCAGGGTTTGTCCGCCGAGGAGCGCAAATGCTGCCGAGAAGATCGAGGAGCCAACGAAGAGCCAGCAAACCATTGCTCCCGTTTTGGCCGTCAAGAAGACCGACTCTTTAATGATTTGCATATTGAGCTGCTTGTAGGCTGCCGCCAAGAGGACCCCGCCAATCGCCCCAATCGCCGCTGCCTCGGTTGGTGTGGCGAGGCCAAACACAATTGAACCCAATACAAACAAAATCAAGATGGCCAATGGGAAGAAGGAGCTCAGGAGCATCTTGAAGATCTCCAATCGTACCCAAGTTAGAAGCAAATAATAAATGGCCAGCATCGCGGCAAAGATAGCCGTCATGATCCAGAACCACAATGGCGCATCGCGTGGCTCGAGTGCTTTTGCGGCTGCGGCTTCAGCGGCCTTTACTTCATCCGCGCTCATCACAGGAGCTGCGGCAGCTACCGCTGGCTTATCTTCTTCTGCGCCAGGAGGTAAGGACAAGCCGCCACTCTCGGCTTTTTCGGCGCCAGGAGGCAGGGACAGACCACTGGTCGACTCCTCAGCAGCTACGCCGCTACCCGCATCGCCCATCTGCATTAATTCCATGCCGGCGCCAGTATCTACGGGGGCGGTGACTACCTTATAAATCGAGCCTGTGAACAGTGCAAAAACCAAGAGGGGTAACAGCGCAATTAGCAGGGACTGGAGTAATTCAGCAGGACGTACATGCAGATTACGCTTGCCTTTTAAGGCAATCAAAATTGCTGGAATAACCTTTTGACTAATTTTTTCGCCGAGCTCGGTGTAGCTCATCGGCAATGGAACCGTGCGCTCCTCCAATGCGAGCGGTGGCATTAACTTGGGCTTGAATTTAGCCAAAATAATGACGTAACCAATGTAAAGGCCAGCCAACATAATTCCGGGAAAAAATGCGCCAGCATAGAGTTGCACCACTGAAACGCCGGCGGTCGCGCCATACACAATCAACAGTACTGAGGGCGGAATCAAGATACCTAAGCAACCGCCAGCCGTAATACAGCCAGCGGATACGCGGGTGTCGTAGCCTGCCTTGAGCATGGCCGGGAAAGCCAAGAGACCCATCAGAGTCACTACCGCGCCAACAATACCGGTGGCGGTAGCAAAAACTGCGCAGGTAAAGATGGTTGCAACAGCCAAGGAGCCGGGAACGCGCACCAAAGCCAAATGCAATGAGCGGAACAGCTTTTCAATCAAGTTCGCACGCTCGACCAAGTAACCCATAAATACGAATAGTGGAATGGAGATGAGCACATCGTTGGTCATCACCGCATACGCCCGCTGCACCATCAGAGAAAGGGTGTTATTCAGTGCGAGCGAGGGATCCTGAAAACTATAGGAGATGAAGGTAAAGATCATGCCCATACCCATCAAGGTAAAGGCGGTAGGGAAGCCCAGCATGATCGCAACCACCACTAAGGACAACATGAGGAGGCCCATGTGGCCGCTTTCAATATTGCCCCAGGGCAAAAAGACGATTGTGGCCAGCACAACCAAGGCCATGATGCTAAAGCCGAATAATAGTTCCTTACGCATTGGTTTTCTCCTTATCTAGGCCAACCATCGCTTTGAGCTTATCGACGTCGACTTCCTCTACGTCCTGCTCTCTGGAGGGCCATTCGCCCTGCTGAATGCAGACCACGCAGCGAAAGATTTCAACGATGCCTTGGAACAGCAAAATCACTCCAGCTAAAGGAATGATGGTTTTAAACGGATACAGTGGAGGGCCATCCGCCGTAATCGACGAGTGCTCCAAAATTCTCCAGGAGTCTGCGGCATAGCCGTAACCGGCGTACGCTAAGGCAATCACTCCCGGAATGAAGAAGAGGATGTACAGGATGAGATCAAAAATCGCCTGGGTGCGGGGCTTTAAAAAGCCATACAGAATATCGCCGCGTACGTGGCCATTTTTGGAGAGGGTGTAAGCGCCCGCCATCATGAACATGGTGCCGTACATCATGATCATTGCATCGAAGGCCCACGGGTGCGGATTGTTCAGCGCGTAACGCGAGAACACTTCAAAACCAATGAGTCCGGTGAGACCAACAATCAGCCAAGCAAAGAACTGGCCAATGAAGGTAGACATTCTGTCTACGGTTAAAAATAATTTTTGCACTTTGGAGGCTCCAGGCATTTAAACCATAAAAAATGGGGTGGTTACCTTC
>CALRRC020000044.1:0-6103 GCA_943370515.1 Erythrobacter sanguineus
TGTTTTTTGGGGTATTTGAGTTATGATTTCCAAAGTTACTTAAGAACGCCTACCGGCACAAGAATACGTCAAAAAAACAAGGAGACCCTTATGGCAAAGTTGACCATCAATGGAAAAGCACGCACGATCGATGTGGACCCCACTACCCCGTTACTTTGGGTCATTCGGGAGCAAGTTGGTTTAACGGGTACCAAATACGGTTGCGGTATTGCGCAATGCGGTTCGTGTACTGTTTTACTCGATGGCGCTGCTGTGCGCTCCTGTGTTTTGCCAGTCAGCGCTGCTGAGGGTAAAAAAGTTGAGACGGTTGAGAGTCTCTCGGTGGGCGGCAAGTTAAGCAAAATACAAAAAGCCTGGGTCGATAAACAAGCGCCACAGTGCGGCTATTGCCAAACCGGTATGGTCATGGCTGCTACTGCGCTCTTACGGCAGAACCCCAAACCCAGTGATGCAGATATCGATGCCGCAGTAACGAATATTTGCCGTTGCGGCACATTCCAAGAAGTACGTGCCGCAATCCATGCTGCAGCAAAGGCTTGAGGAGAAAACCATGAATGCACCCGTACCTAATTTATCCCGTCGCCACTTCATTGTTGGCTCATCCGCTATTACCGCTGGCCTCGCCATTGGCTTGGAGTTTCCGGGCGTTATCGGCACAGCAAATGCATCTACTGCAGCCAATGCCAGCGCCCCAGAAATCGGCGTTTGGGTTGTGATTCAGCCAAACGATACCGTTGTTATTCGTGTGGTTCGCTCCGAAATGGGCCAAGGCACGATTACTGGTTTAGCCCAATTGGTTGCCGAAGAGCTGGAGTGCAATTGGAGCAAAATTACGATCGATTACCCCACACCAGGTGAGAGTCTCAAGCGCAAAGGTGTTTGGGGATCCTTCTCTACCGGCGGTAGTCGCGGCATTCGAACATCGGAAGACTACGTCCGTAAAGGCGGCGCTGCAGCCCGCATCATGTTAGTTCAGGCTGCTGCAGATCAGTGGGGCGTATCACCTGCCGAATGTTTAGCGGCTAATAGCATCATTACCCACCAAGCCAGCGGGCGCTCAGTGAGTTTTGGTAAGGTTGCCGCTGCGGCCGCCAAGTTGCCTGTTCCCGATGCAAAAGGAATTGAACTCAAAGACCCCAAGCGCTGGAAAGTCATCGGTAAGCCAATGGATCGCCTCGACAGCTTGGCCGATAAGGTCACTGGCAAGCAGGTGTTTGCCATTGATTTGAAAATGCCAGGCATGCTGACTGCCACCATTAAAGAGAGCCCGGTTTTTGGGGGCAAGGTAAAGAGTTTTGACGCCAGCAAAGTTACGGGAATGAAGGGTGTCAAGAAAGTAGTTCAAGTTGGCGATACCGCAGTCGCAGTGGTTGCCGATACGTTCTGGCAAGCCAAGGTAGCGATGGATCAGTTGCCGATTGTCTGGGATGAAGGTCCCAATGCATCTGTGCAGCAAGCCGATATTTTGAAGCGCTTGGAAGAAGGCCTCAAAGCAGATCAAACCTTTGTGGGTAATGCGAATGGCGACTTTAAAGTTGCCGCGTCGAATTCCGCTAAAACCATTGAGGCACAGTTTTTATATCCCTTCTTGAACCATGCACCGCTAGAGCCGATGAATGCAACGGCCGTCTGGAATCAAGACAGTTGCCGCGCTTGGGTTCCAACCCAAGACGGCGAAGCATCCTTGGCTGCAGTGATTGCCGCATCTGGACTTACCGCTGACAAGTGCGATGTGATTAAGGTAAATCTAGGCGGTGGCTTTGGCCGTCGTGGCGCATTCCAGGACTACACCACGCAGGTAGTCAATATTGCAAAGCAAATGCCTGGCACGCCCATCAAGTTAATTTGGACCCGTGAAGAAGACATGACGCAAGGTCGCTATCACCCGATCATGATGTGCAAAATGACCGGTACCTTTGATGACAAGAAGAATTTGACTGGCGTTCATATGCGCTTGTCGGGCCAATCGATTTTGTCCGCAGTGCGTCCAGCCGTAGTGGCACAAAACAAAGGCATGGATCCATTGGTGTTTCAGGGTGTAGCTAAGGGCGGCGAGCATGGCATTAGTTATGACTTCCCGAACTTGATGATTGATCACGCCATGCGCAATACCCACGTGCCACCAGGCTTCTGGCGGGGCGTCAACATCAATCAAAATGCAGTCTTTATGGAGTGCTTCATGGATGAGCTTGCAGAATATGCTGGCGTTGACCCAGTCGAGTTTAGACGTAAATACTCCGCAAACCATCCACGTAATCTTGCAGTACTCAATGCCGTTGCAGATCGCATTGGCTGGACCAAGCCAGCTCCGGCGGGCGTGTTCCGTGGCATTGCTCAGCAAAAGTCGTTTGGTAGCTGGGTTGCTGCAGCATGTGAGCTATCAGTTACCGATGGCAACAAGATTAAGATTCATCGGATCGTTGCGGCAACGGATCCAGGCTATGCAGTAAACCCAGCGCAAATTGAGCGTCAAGTATCGGGTTCATTTGTGTATGGCTTATCTGCTTTGTTTGAGGAGGAGTGCACCGTCAAGAATGGTCGCATTGAGCAAACCAATTTCGATACCTTTGGTTCGATCCGCTTAAAACAAATGCCACCTGTAGAGACGATCATTATTCAAGGTGGGGGTAAAGAGTGGGGCGGCATTGGCGAGCCTACTATTTCTGTAGCGGCACCTGCTGTATTAAATGCTTTCTACAGAGCTACCGGTAAGCGTTTGCGCACCATACCTCTGAAGAACAGCGGTATTACGCTGGTCTAAGGTATGCGATATGGGGTTGCGCTAGCGATTAGTACGCTGCTAGCGCTTCCCATTCCTTCTCAGGCTCAAGTGGTTTGGACTGGCGATGCGGTGCAGACCGCATTAAGTCCCAGTCCAGGTGATCCCATCAAGGGGCGTGCGATTGTGACCAGTCGCCAAACGGGCTTGTGCATTTTGTGCCACGCCGGCCCCTTTCCGGAGGAGCGATTTCAGGGCAATTTAGCGCCTGACCTGCGATTAAGTATCGCTAACTTAAGTGTAGGCCAGTTGCGTGGACGCCTCGTTGATCCAGCGCGATCGAACCCCAACACCATCATGCCTGCCTACTTTAGAATAGATCAACTCCAGCGGGTTGCGCCGCAATTTGCTGGGAAGACTGTGCTTACTGGGCAAGAGATTGAAGACGTCCTTGCTTATTTATTGACGATTAAATCACCATGAATCAGCGCCGCCAATTTATTGTTTCAATGACCGCTTTATCCCTCTGCCCATGGCAAAGTACGAATGCGACGCCAAGCGAGGCGATGCAGGCAATGCAAGCAATTGTAGGCAAGAGCCCAGTTAATACTGGACGGGTTTATTTTGAGCTGCCACCCCTAGTGGAGAGTGGCAACTTAGTTGCCATTAAATTTTCAGTCGATAGTCCAATGACGCCAACGAATTATGTGCGAGCAATTCATATTATTTCCGAGGCTAATCCATCACCCAATGTCGTGAGTTGCTATTTCACGCCCTTGTCGGGCAAGGCGGAAGTTAGTACACGTATTCGCTTGGCTGACTCACAGCGGATGTGGGCGTTGGCGCAAATGAGTGACGGCTCCTTTTGGAGGACTAGCGTCGATACCGTCGTTACGCTCTCGGCATGTACGGAGATGGTATGAGTCGATCTTCCAGGGCCGTAATCACGATGCCTAAAATGGCAAAAAAGGGTGAGGTATTTTCAATCCGCGCGATCGTACAACACGATATGGAGTCTGGCTTTCGGCACACCGAGCAAGGTGTACGGGTGCCGCGCGATATTATTCGAAGCTTTATTTGTACCTACAACGGCAATGAAGTCTTCAAGGCAGACTTGCATTCGGGGGTTGGCTCAAATCCCCTTTTTATCTTCTATGCCAAAGCTGACCAATCGGGCACTTTTGAATTCAGGTGGCAAGGCGATAACAACTACCTCACCATAGTCAATCACGCCATTACTGTTTCATGATCAAGCGGCAATTAGCCCAGCTTAGTATGCTGTGCTTTGTTTTTGTTGTGGCCATGCCATCACAGGCTGATCAGCGGCAATCGACTACTGCATTAATGACGCCCAGTAATCAAGCAATGCAAAAGGACATCAATTTAAATCCCGCATTGTTTTGGATTATGGATGGAGAGGCATTGTGGGGCGATCGTACTAATCCTACTGGTAAAGCATGTGCGGATTGCCATCAGGACGTAAAGCAGTCGATGAAAGGGGTCGCCGCTACTTTTCCGAAACGCGTTCAAGGCAAACTTCTTAATCTGGAGGGGCAAATTAATGAATGCCGTACAAGCCGTCAACAGGCTCCAGCCTTTGCCTACGAATCAAAGTCCTTGCTGGCGCTCAGCACCCTAGTTGCTTACCAGTCGAGAGGACTGCCGATTGCCGCGTCGACCGATAAGGCAATTGAGCCGGATTACAAGAAAGGTCAATCTCTCTATGTTCAGAGAATGGGCCAACTCAATTTATCGTGCGCCCAGTGCCATGACGATCGGGCCGGCTTGAAATTAGCTGGCAGTACGATTCCACAAGCCCACCCCACGGCTTATCCAATTTATCGTATTGAGTGGCAGGGGGTTGGTTCTTTGCAGCGTCGGCTGCGTAACTGCGCATCGGGTGTGCGGGCAGAGCAATATGCCTACGGCTCACCTGAACTCACTGCATTAGAGCTTTACTTAATGCGCAGGGCCAATGGCATGCAAATTGAAAGTCCGGGAGTGCGGCCTTAAATTACGGCTGCTTGCCGTATTTCACGGCAATGATTTCAGCCATCACGGAGACGGCTATTTCTGGCGGAGTTAAGGCGCCAATCGCCAAACCAACTGGACCATGCAGGCGCTCTAGTTGTTCCGTGGATACGTTGAATTCCCGCAAGCGTTCTTTTCGCTTTAAGGTATTGGTTAAGCTACCCAAGGCTCCAATGTAAAACGCCTCGGACTGAAGTGCATCAATCAAGGCAAGATCATCAATCTTGGGATCGTGGGTGAGGGCAACAATTGCCGTATGCGAATCGATTCCTAGCTCCTGCATCACATCGTCCGGCATGCCTTGAATAAATTGAACGCCTGGAAGATCTAAGCCTTCGGCATATTCTTCGCGGGGATCAATCACAATCACATCAAAATCGGACGCAACGGCAAAATTAGCAACGTAGAGCGATAACTGACCTGCGCCGATGACAAACATCCGCCAGCGCGGGCCATAGGAGGTCTGCATTGCGCTGTCGGTTAAAGAGAAGCCATCGGTTTTGGTGCCCGGGTGCAGTACGGACTTTCCGGTTTGTAAATCAACTTCGCGCAGAATCAGTTGGTGGCCTTCAATGGCCGCTAAGATCGACTCTAATATGGTTTGCTCTGGTCTGGGTTCCACTAAAAGCCGCAGTGTACCGCCGCATGGCAGGCCAAAGCGGGCCGCTTCTTCTCTGCTGACGCCGTACACCACCATTTCAGGAACGTTACGAACCAAGATCTCGGTTTGTACGCGCCGAATTAAGTCATCCTCGACGCAGCCGCCGGATACCGAACCCACTACTTGACCATCGTCCCGAATGGCTAGCCATGAACCAACTGGTCTTGGCGATGAGCCCCAGGTCTGCACTACGGTTGCAATGGCAATTTGCCTCCCTTCGCGTAACCAGGTAAGGGCAGTTTTGAGGACGATGTAATCGGTGCTATTCATGGGTGTGAGTCAGATCAGATTTAAAGCCATTTAGATTGAACTCTATTATCATCGTTTTGATCATGAGCGATACCGATTCCAACGATTCTCATCCATTGCGCCTCGCTGTTTTGTTACTTGCTGCAGGGCAGGGTAGCCGGTTAGGAACCCATCCCAAGGCCTTGTTAAAGCAGGATGGTGTAACCCTACTAAATCGCCTACTGGATGCAGTGCAGCCCTTTAATCCAATCGAGTTCATCGTGGTCACCGGTTTTCATGGTGATGCGATTGAGCAGTCCTTGGCGCAAATAGATTCATCTTTCAGCCGATCGATTCGGCTGCTCCGCAATCCCAATCCAGAGGTGGGTCAGGCCTCTTCGGTCCGCCTCGGCATAGAGGCGCTGCACAGTAATTTTGATGCGCTCTTGATTGCGCTATCGGAT
>CALRRC020000045.1:0-6067 GCA_943370515.1 Erythrobacter sanguineus
AGTGATCAAAGGATTGCATTAGTTGCACGCTCTCTGCCGCGGTGAGTACATTCCCATTAGCAGCGCGCAGGATTAGATCGGGCTCAGCTGCGTTGGCAGTAGAAGTAATGCTACCAATGCGCGTGAGTGGCAGTGGAGCAGTACTGAGCGATTCAATTTCTGTTCTTTTATTTTTTGGTGCAGTGAAACACAGTTCGTAATCATCGCCGCCATTAGCTGCGCATTGCCGGCGCAGGCCCTGCGTTTGTTTGGCAAGGGTGCGTGAGGTGGGCAATTGATCGATCAGTACTTCAGCATTAACTTGGGACGCCTTGAGGATATGGCGTAAATCACCCAAGAGGCCATCGGATACATCAAGGGCGCTACTCGCAACGCCACGCAATTGCAGACCAAGCGCAATGCGCGGTTCGGGCTCATGCATGCGGGGCAGGACCGCTTCTAAGCTGCTGGGGTCAAGTGGCCATTCGCTGCGCAATGCCCCTAAGGCAAGCCTTGCATCGCCCAGCGTGCCGGATACCCAAATATCATCACCCGCCTTTGCGCCCGAGCGCTTGATGGCGTCACGGGCAGGTACATGACCTAAAGCGGTGATGCAAATAGTCAGTGGCCCTTGGGTTGTATCGCCGCCGATTAAAGGGCATTGCCACTGCTGTGCCAAGCGAAACAAGCCTTGGCTAAATTGCGCGAGCCAGCTTGAATCGGCATGGGGAAGCGCAAGCGCTAAGGTAAAACCAATCGGCTTTGCGCCCATTGCAGCAAGGTCAGAGAGGTTAACTGCTAAGGCTTTATGGCCAAGCCATTCGGGGTTGGCGCCTGCAAAAAAATGCCGACCTTCTACCAGCATATCGCTCGTCACCGCCAGGCTTTGTGTGGCGTCTGGCTGAAGCAGGGCGCAGTCATCCCCAATCCCTAATTGAACCAGGTCTCTTTGGGTTTGGGCCATGGATTCGGAGCCGGCTTTGAAAAAACGCCAGATCAGATCAAATTCCCCTAGTTTTGCTTCCATTTCCCCATTTTATGTGCGTTAGCCCTTTTGTACGGGAGAGGACTAGAATGACAATCTTCAAATCGCCATACTAATGAGTCAATCGATGAGCCAAGCGGATAACAGTAAAGAACAGCAAATCAAAGATTTACGGGCTGCAGCCCTGCATTATCACGAGTTTCCGGTCCCTGGAAAGATTGAAATTGCGGCAACCAAACAGCTCACCAATCAACGTGATCTTGCCTTGGCCTATACCCCTGGGGTTGCTGCTGCCTGTGAAGAAATCGCCAAAGACCCCGCCAATGCCTTTCGTTACACCGCACGCGGTAATTTGGTTGGCGTGATTACCAACGGTACTGCTGTGCTTGGTCTTGGCAACATTGGTCCACTGGCAAGCAAGCCAGTGATGGAAGGTAAGGCGGTCTTATTTAAAAAGTTTGCTGGCATTGATGTCTTTGATATTGAGGTCAATGAAAACGATCCCGATAAATTAGTCGAGATCATTGCAGCACTCGAGCCCACTTTTGGCGGCATCAATTTAGAAGACATCAAGGCACCGGATTGCTTTGTAGTTGAGCGCAAATTGCAAGCCCGCATGAAGATTCCGGTCTTTCATGATGACCAGCATGGCACAGCTATTGTGGTTGCGGCTGCCATTCTGAATGGTTTAAAAGTAGTTGGCAAAGATGTAGCCAATGTCAAACTCGTGACTTCGGGCGCGGGTGCTGCGGCCTTAGCCTGCATCGATTTATTAGTGGATTTGGGTGTACCCAGAAAAAACATTTGGGTAACCGACATAGCGGGCGTGGTATACAAGGGTCGCAAAGAGTTAATGGACCCCGAGAAGGAGCCGTTTTCACAAGACACACCATTGCGTACCTTGAGTGAAGTGATTGAGGGCGCAGATATTTTCTTGGGCCTCTCTGCGGGCGGCGTTCTGAAACCCGAGATGGTGAAAAAGATGGCCGACAAGCCCTTGGTGTTTGCCTTGGCAAACCCCACGCCAGAAATCTTGCCAGAGGAAGTCAAATTAGTCCGGCCTGATGCCGTAATGGCGACTGGTCGCACCGATTACCCGAATCAAGTGAATAACGTTTTATGTTTTCCATTTATTTTCCGTGGCGCTTTGGATGTGGGCGCAACAACCATTACCCGCGGTATGGAAGTGGCTGCAGTCAAGGCAGTTGCTGAGCTGGCTCAGGCGGAACAAAGTGAAGTGGTTGCAGCGGTCTACAGTACCGAGAATTTATCGTTTGGTCCCGAGTATTTGATTCCAAAACCCTTTGATCCACGCTTAATCACAGTGATTGCGCCGGCGGTTGCAAAGGCGGCGATGGATGACGGCGTAGCCCAGCGTCCGATCAAAGATTTTGATGCTTATCGTAATCAGCTCCAGCAGTTTGTATACCACTCTGGCACCTTGATGAAGCCGCTCTTTACGATTGCTAAAGGCGTTCCTGAAGCGCAAAAACGCATTGTCTTTTGCGAAGGTGAAGATGAGCGTGTCCTGCGTGCCGTGCAGATTGTGCTTGATGAGGGCATCGCAAAGCCGACTTTGATTGGTCGCCCTAGTGTGATCGAACACCGCATTGAGAAATTTGGTTTGCGCATGGTTTGCGGTGTCGATATCGATATTGTGAATCCAGAAGACGATTCGCGTTTTGGGGAGTTTTGGAAATCCTATTTGGCCATCATGGAGCGCAAGGGCGTGACTGCTTCGTTTGCCAAACTGGAGATGCGTCGCCGCAATACGCTGATTGGCGCTACCTTGCTCTCTAAAGGAATGGCGGATGGCTTAATTTGCGGCACCATCAGTAAAGTATCTACCCATCTCAAATACATTGATGAGGTGATTGGCCATGAAAAAGGCGCCAACGTCTATGGTGCGATGAGCGGTTTGATTCTCCCAGGACGCCAAGTATTTTTAGTCGATACCCATGTGAATGTCGATCCGACTGCAGAGCAGTTGGCCGAAATTACCCTCATGGCCGCGAGCGAAATGCGCAAGTTGGGAATGACACCCAAAGTCGCTTTGCTGTCGCATTCCAACTTTGGCAGCAGCAATGCGCCATCTGCTGTGAAGATGCGTCAAGTCCTCTCCATTTTGCAGGCGATAGCTCCAGAACTGGAGGTCGATGGTGAGATGCACGGCGACTGCGCGCTCGATCCAGAGACTCGTGCAGGCGCAGTGACGACTTCGCGACTAGAGGGCGCTGCCAATTTATTGGTGCTGCCCAATATTGATGCGGCCAATATTTCCTATAACTTGCTCAAGACCGCTGCCGGAAATGGCATCGCAATTGGCCCTCTGCTCTTGGGGGTGGCCAAGCCAGTGCATATTTTGACTCCGGCAGCGACCGTTCGGAGGATTGTGAATGTCACCGCATTAACCGTGGTCGAGGCAGCCAGCAAGGCCAGAATCAAGGGAAATTAAGGTCAATTTATATATGTGAGCAAACGCTCACATATATATTTATCTATATAAATCAGTAGTTTATAAAAAAACGACTGTAATTAGACTTGATTTGGCTGTCGCTTACGGGTAACCTTATACCCATCATGAATAATCCTGAAATTACATCCGCTGAGTGGGACGACCACAGTCGCGCCGAAAGTTGGGATCGAAACGAGCAGTCCGATGGTGAGCCATCGGCAACTAACGTCTACGCTCAGGGCGGGCTATCGCGCCTGCAAACGCTCGCAGCCAATCATGCTTCCAGTAAAAAAGTACCCGCATCCTGGCGTGCCGCATTAGCCGTTCGCGACGCAGGTCCACCCGCGATGCTCCGTAGCGTTCGCCCCAACATCGTTCAATCGATTCGGGCTTTTCGTACAACGGATTTAATGGAAGCAGCAGCAGAACTCGGTCAGCACTTTATTTACGCCAACTGCGCAAATGGCTTGACCAAGAGCGAAGTGCTCGAGTCGATCGCCAATGCCTATGTATTTACGAAGCAGCAAGCGAAAAATTACGATCCTTTATTGGATACCTTAACCACCATGGTGGATAAGGCAGGCCCACAGCCTGGTTTCGTGGTGGTATTGGAAGGCTTGCCTTGCACCCAGAAATTTGACAAAGAAGCACGCGAGACTTTATTGGATGTCTTCCGCGATGCGGTTGATTTCTGGTCTGAGCGCCGCGTACCGTATCGGGTGTTCTACTCTTTCGCGTAAACAACCGCGCTTTGCTACAGGCCCTTGATCTGCTTGGATCCAGGGCTTTTTTATTACCCGCTTAGTAGATTAGCGATCCCAAATCGCGTGGATTGTGCTGATGGCTGCAATACCGGCAGTCTCGGTGCGCAGAATTCGCTTACCCAAAGACACCGCCTGAAATCCAGCTGTTAAAGCCTGCTGAATTTCGTCTGGCGTAAATCCCCCTTCTGGCCCAATCAACAGAATCACATTTTGCGCAGGCAAGGGGGCAATGGTTTTTGCCAGGGATGGGTGATCGCCCGTACAGAAAATGAGCTTGAGAGCGCCATTGAGGTCATCGCTAGATGCTTTACTAAGGTAGTCTGCCATGGTCTGTATTGGTTCCACCAGGGGCAGCACAGTGCGCTCGCATTGCTCACAGGCAGCTTGCGTAATGGCGCGCCAGTGGACTAAGCGCTTGTGCGCACGCTCGGCATCGCTACTGCGGTGTAGTTTGATCACGGAGCGTTCACATTGCAGGGGCGCAATCTGACTGGCGCCGGTTTCCACCGCTTTTTCGATGACCCAATCCATCTTGTCGCCACCAGCCAGCCCTTGGGCCAGAGTGATGCCATAGGGTGGCTCGCTTTGGGTGTCTTGCTTTACGGCAGCGATAGCCAATTCACCAGTTTTATTACCCAAGCGGATGATGGTGGCCGAGGCGATTTGCCCTTGCCCATCAAAAATGGGAATGACTTCGCCCTCGCTGATGCGCCGAACCCGCAGGTGGTGCAGCAACTCTGCGGGCAAAGAGTGGGGTTTTTGGGTTTCCCAGGGAGGAGGAAGATAAAATTGAGGCATTACCGCAATATAGCCAATTTAATTCCTTCGAGACCACTTTTACGATGTCAAATTTACAAACCCGCATGGCCAATGCCATTCGCGCACTTTCGATGGACGCTGTTCAGCAGGCCAATTCTGGGCACCCGGGCATGCCGATGGGCATGGCCGATATTGCAGTGGCGCTATGGGATCAGCATTTGCAACACAACCCAGCCGATCCGCATTGGATGAATCGCGATCGCTTTGTGCTCTCCAATGGCCACGGCTCGATGTTGCTCTATGCGCTGTTGCATCTCACCGGTTACGACTTGCCGATGAGTGAGTTGAAAAATTTCCGCCAGTTACACAGCAAGACTCCAGGTCATCCTGAGTTTGGTATTACCCCGGGCGTGGAGACCACCACCGGCCCACTCGGTCAAGGCATCTCCAATGCTGTTGGCATGGCGCTGGCTGAAAAATTACTCGCCGAAGAATTTAATCGCCCTGGCTTTAATGTCGTTGATCACTACACCTACGCTTTCTTGGGCGACGGCTGCTTGATGGAAGGCATCAGTCATGAGGTGTGTTCCTTGGCTGGCACACTCAAGCTAAATAAACTCATCGCGCTGTGGGATGACAACGGCATCTCGATTGACGGCAAGGTTGTCGCGTGGTTTAACGAAGATACGCCCAAGCGTTTTGAAGCCTATGGCTGGAATGTGATTCGCGGGGTTGATGGTCACAATGCTGGCGCCGTTGCGAATGCGATTGCAAGAGCAAAGCAAAGCGATAAGCCCACTTTAATTTGTTGCAAGACGGCCATTGGACAAGGTTCGCCCAATATGGCGGGCAGCGATAAGGTGCACGGCTCCCCCCTGGGCGCCGATGAAATCGCTGCTACACGCAAGGCCTTGAACTGGACCTCCCCACCCTTCGAAGTACCAGACGATTTGTATTTGGCATGGGATTTCCGGGGGCGTGGTCAAACTATCCAAGCGGAGTGGAATGCCCGTTTTGCTGCGTATGAAAAAGCCCATCCTCGCTCAGCAGCTGAACTCGTGCGCCGGATGCGTGGCGATTTGCCATCTGACTTTGCAGCAAAATTGCAGGCATTGCTCGCACAAT
>CALRRC020000046.1:0-6019 GCA_943370515.1 Erythrobacter sanguineus
CCGGCACATACATTTCCATTTGCACGGCGATGGCCCAGCGAAACTAGAGGCGCCGTCCTTAAGTGACTGGCCCGACGTTACCTGGACGCCAGATGTTCAAAAATCCAAGCGGGTCGATTTGAATGCCCTCACTCCGGCCGAAGTGGCTAGCTGGAAGCCGGGCGACCGTTTGCTGCTCAACGGAAAAATCTTAACGGGGCGCGATGCTGCGCACAAACGCATTCAGGACATGCTGGCCAAAGGTGAAGAACTTCCGGTGAGTTTTAAAAACCGGGTGATCTATTACGTCGGCCCAGTCGATCCGGTTCGTGACGAAGCCGTTGGTCCTGCTGGCCCAACTACTTCTACCCGCATGGATAAGTTCACGGAAATGATGCTCGCACAAACCGGCTTGATTGCGATGATTGGTAAAGCCGAACGCGGTCCAGTTGCGATTGAAGCGATCAAGAAACACCAGTCTGCTTATTTAATGGCAGTTGGCGGCGCTGCGTATTTGGTCTCCAAAGCAATTAAGACATCGAAGGTGGTTGGCTTTGCCGATCTAGGCATGGAAGCAATTTATGAATTTGATGTGCAAGACATGCCGGTGACGGTTGCAGTCGATTCGAAGGGGACATCGATGCACAACGAAGGACCAAAAGAGTGGCAAGCGCGGATTGGAAAAATCCCCGTCGTCGTCGCGTAACTTTTTAGGTACGCATTGGCACTCATCGGGGTATTTGATTCGGGCGTAGGAGGCCTATCCATTTTGGATGAGGCTCTGCGACAGCTACCCGATCACGACTACCTCTACTTTGCGGACAGCACCAATGCCCCTTATGGCGAAAAGCCCCCTGAATGGATTGCACAGCGCAGCCTAGCGGTATGCCAGTCCCTAGCCGATGCGGGCTGCCAAGCGATCGTCGTCGGTTGCAATACCGCTACTGCGGAAGCCATTCAAGGTATTCGGGCGGAGCTAAAGACTATTCCAATCATTGGGGTCGAGCCTGGAATTAAGCCGGCGGCAATGCAAAGCCAAAAAGGCCTGGTGGGTGTTTTGGCCACAGAGGCAACACTGAAGAGCGATAAGTTTAATGCCCTGCTTGCTACTTTGCCGGGGGATTGTCGCTTTATAAAACAAGCTGGGGCAGGCCTGGTGCCGCTGATTGAGTCCGGTCAATTAAACGCTCCAGAAACGGCTGCCCTACTTGCACAGCATTTACAGCCGATGCGCACTGCAGGTGTTGATACCCTCGTTTTAGGTTGTACCCACTACCCGTTTTTAATGCCATTGATTCGGAATCAATTGGGATCATCGGTGTTGATTGTGGATACCAGCCAAGCAGTCGTCCGTCAGTTAGCTCGGCAATTAGAGGCCCATCGTATTCCGAGTGAGGCGGCCGGTAGACGCAGCGTATTACTACTGAGCACTGCCGATGGCGCGCGTCTGCACAGCATGGCGATGCAATTGCTACGCAGCGATATGGCTGAACTCAGTATCGATTACAAAACAGTGGGCCTGGATCGGACTGCACTATGCCGCTAGCACAGCAAACTCAAAAAACACACCTGCTGTTTACGCGGCAGGAGTGGATTGTGATTGTCGTCGTACTTGTGCTCCATGGCTTCTTTTTTATCAGCCTTGATCTCGGACTCGACGTGAAGAATGATCCATCTGAAAATGAAGTACGGGTCATGGCCAATTTAGTCGCGCCCCCAACACCCCCGGCTCCGCCCGCGTCTACACCGCCGATGCCGCAACCAAAACAAGAAGCAAAACCCAAAACCCAGGCCAAACCAGAGCCCAAAGCAAAAACACCCGACCCGAGCAGCACGCCGCCACCCGATACAAGCCAAGCCAAGGCGGCTGAAGCAGCCAAAGCAGCAGAAAGTCAGATGCCCAATGCAGCCGTTGCCCCAGCTAGCAGTCAGGGTACTAGCGGCACGCCGATCCAAACCGATATTGGTAAACTGATTGTGGTTTACCAGCCGGATGCAGACCCCTACTACCCGTCATTTTCGAAACGGGCTGGGGAGCAAGGTGAAGTGGTGGTTCGATTGATCATTGATGAAACCGGCGTTGTGGAAGAAGCAGTCTTATTGCGCTCGAGTGGCTTTGCGCGACTTGATCGCGCAGCTGAACAAATTGGCAGGCGTTACCGTTTTAAACCGTATACCGTGAATGGCAATCCCGCCCGAATTTCAACCAACCTCCTGATTAAATTTAACTTAAAGAACTAATGCAATGAACAACCCCTTTGGCTTAATGAATTTATGGATGGCGGGCGATGCGGTGACGCGTTTTGTGGCCATTCTCTTATTGGTGTCATCGATCATTACTTGGGTCATTTTGATTAGCCGCTTGTGGGACATCAAAACACTGCGCGCCCTAAAGCCCGAAGCCGAGCAGTTTTGGCGTGCTAGCTCATTCGCACAAGGCCTAGCTGGCTTTTCTGATCAAGCCAACAACCCCTACTTTCGGATTGCCAAAGAGGCGATGAGCGCCTCGGAGCACCATCAAAGTCAAACCTCGAGTCGCCGAGAATTACTGCAAGCCCTGAACTATTCGGAGTGGATGTCGCGCAGCATTAAGAACAGCATTGATGCCTGCAGCGCGCTTTTGCAAAAAGGCCAGACCTTTTTAGGCTCCACCGGATCTACCGCACCATTCGTGGGTTTGTTCGGAACAGTCTGGGGCATTTACCACGCCTTGGTTGCCATTAGTAGCTCGGGTAGCGCGCAAATCGATCAGGTTGCCGGTCCGATTGGTGAGGCCCTCATCATGACGGCCATTGGCCTAGCGGTTGCCATTCCAGCGGTGCTTGGTTTTAATGCGATTAACCGCGCCAATAAGCTAATCGTTGCCGACCTCAATCGTTTTGGTAACGATTTACTGGCCTATTTTGTTACTGGTGCTCGCGTTGAGGCGGGAGAATAAGTATGTCGTTTAGCAATCCTTCAGGCGATCAAGGTGACGATCCCCTGATGACCGAAATCAACATGACGCCCCTCGTGGACGTGATGTTGGTGTTGCTCATTATTTTTATCATTACCTTGCCGGTAATACATCAGGCCGTGAAAGTCGACTTGCCCAAAGCCAATAGCGCTCGTAATGAAACCAAGCCCGAGTCGATTCAGGTATCGATTGATGCGCGCGGTCAAATCTTTTGGAACAGCAGCCCAATTGACCTCCCTACCTTCGTTGGCTATGCCGAAAAAGCAGCGCAAAAGGAGCCGCAACCCGAAGTCAATTTACGCGCCGATAAAGAAGTGCGTTATGACTCCGTAGCGCAGGTCTTGGCCGCATCCAAACGCGCCGGCTTAACCAAGCTGGGCTTTATTACCGAGCCACAACAATAATTCGTAGATGATCGGCGCTACCCTATGACCCTTACACGCCTCATCGGATTTGGACTTACCTCGCTCGTATTGATTAACCCACAGCAGCTCTTGGCCAAAGCCGAGTCCAGCATTCCAACGCTACGGATTGGCAGCCTGCAATGGGACCAGCACGAAATGACCATCGGTGAGGTCAAACGCTTTGCCAGTCAGACGGGGTTTGTGAGTCAGGCAGAAAAAAATGGGGGTGGCACCGTATATGAGTTAGGCTTTGTTCAAAAGCCCGGCTGGACCTGGAAAACCCCCTATGGCGTCAAGGCCCAAGACCGTGAGCCGGCAGTTCATCTCAATGCCCTTGAAGCAGAACAGATCTGCCGTTTTTTTGGCAAGCGCCTGCCCACGGATGAAGAGTGGGTTTCCGCTGCCTTTGTAGAACAGCGCCCCAGTCCGCCTGCCCCATTCGTCAGCGGGAAGCGCTACCGCTTTCCCAATGGCGATAGCGCTAAAGGCTCGCATTGCCTGGATGGCGAGTGCGGCAATTACCAAGGCCTCGCGCCCAAGGGCAGCCTCACGCGTGGTACGGGCCATGTGCTTGCGGGCAGCACTGAAGCCGGCGTCAATGGCCTGTTTGATATGGGCGCCAATGTGTGGGAGTGGACTTCTACAGCGGTGGGCAGTGAGCGCGTGACGCGCGGCGCATCCTGGTGGTACGGAGCGGACCAACAACGGGAATCCAACCGCGCCAGTAAGCCGCCTGATGTGATCGTGGCCTATATTGGCTTTCGTTGCGTTAAACCCTAAACCGCACTCCCGATCTTAAAAGGCGTTTTATGTCTCACCTATTCGAGTATGGTCCTTATCTTTTTCTTGCGGTATGGATCTGCGTCGCACTTTACAAAACACTGCAGAATTTTCAGGCGATGAAAGATGACCACAGTCAGCAGTTCAATTTATTTGAATTAATCGGCAACCTGTTTTACGAACTGATCAAAAGTTTTGTAACGCTTTTTGTCCTGAGCGTATTGGCTGGTGGCGCCATTTACATACTTTGGTTGCTGCTTGAAGAAATCTTCGCCTGATTGCCGGCAAACGCGAAATTACCGAATTTGACCTACAAAATGAGGGGTTGTAGCCCTTAGCTGGAACAAAACCCCATAAATTGCAGTTTTTTTGGTGCCCGAGGCCGGAATCGAACCGGCACGACTTTTTTGAGTCGGCAGATTTTAAGTCTGCTGTGTCTACCGATTTCACCACTCGGGCGCGTGCTTTTGAGGGCATTAATTTGCAGTGCAACAAAACCAAGACAGACAAGAATCCTAACACGCGGCACCCTATTTCATTAAAAAAGCCCTGCCAATGCGCTTTAAAGGGTTTACCCGAGATGGAAATTTAAATTAGATCCTTATACTTTAGCGAGTAGTTTTTCCGTAGTACCTGATTGATTAAAACTAGGAGATATGAATGTCTGAAATGAAAAACCAAGCACCACGTCGTAAGTTTCTGAAAGGTGCTGCTGTTGGTGGTGCTGGTGCAGCTGCGCTCAGCTTCCCAATGATTGCAAAATCGCAAGCTGTACAAACGTTACGCTTCCAGTCCACCTGGCCAGCGAAGGACATTTTCCACGAATACGCAGTTGATTACGCCAAGAAGGTCAATGACATGACCGGCGGCGAAATGAGAATTGAAGTATTGCCAGCCGGAGCTGTTGTTCCTGCATTCGGATTGCTTGATGCGGTTTCCAAAGGTACTTTGGACGGCGGTCACGGCGTGGTGGCATACCACTACGGTAAGAATGCTGCCCTCGCATTGTGGGGATCAGGCCCATCCTTCGGTATGGACGCTAATATGCTCCTCTCATGGCACAAATACGGCGGCGGCGAAGCCTTCTTGCAAGAGCTCTACAAAACCGTTGGCGCTGACGTGAAGTCCTATGTGTACGGCCCAATGCCATCACAGCCACTAGGCTGGTTCAAAAAGCCAATCGCTAAAGCAGAAGATTTAAAAGGCCTGAAGTACCGTACCGTCGGTATCGCGATTGACATGTTTACTGCCATGGGCGTTTCTGTGAACGCACTGCCAGGTGGCGAGATCATCCCTGCGATGGATCGTGGCCTGCTTGACGCAGCTGAATTCAACAACGCTTCTTCCGATCGTCAACTGGGCTTCCCAGACGTATCGAAAGTATGTATGTTGCAAAGTTATCACCAGAATGCCGAGCAGTTCGAAATTCTGTACAACGGCGCAAAGTACAACGCTCTTTCACCAAAACTCCGCGCGATTTTGGATAACTGCGCAGAAGCAGCTTCTGCTGACATGTCTTGGAAAGCAGTGGATCGCTACTCCAAAGCCTACGATGAGATGCAAAAGACCCAAGGCGTTAAGTTCTACAAAACGCCAGACAGCATTTTGCGTACCCAGCTCAAGGTATTCGACGAAGTGGTAGCCAAGAAGTCGGCTGAAAACCCACTCTTTAAGCGGATTGTGGAGTCACAAAAAGCGTTTGCCCAGCGTGCAGTGAAGTGGGATCTGGATACAACGACCACACGCCGTATGGCTTTTGATCATTATTTCCCATCGGGCGCCAAAAAGGCCTAATTGAGGAATATTTGATGAGTTTTAGACTTTATTCAGAAATATGGCATTAGTTTTAGGCTTAGCTTAAAATAACGCCCAGTAGCAATATGGGGTGGTTGCGAAGGTA
>CALRRC020000047.1:0-6005 GCA_943370515.1 Erythrobacter sanguineus
AGAAATTAGTCTGCCCATTATCTGTTTGAAATGACTGAGTATTTTGACCTTGGGCGTTATAGACATTTGTGACGCCACTTGGGCTTGTTTGTGAATAACCTTTATATGCCCCGTTGGCATCATAGATGGCCTGTGCTGAGCATAAGACTGCAAATAACAGCGAATAGCCAGCTGTAACAAAATATATAAAGATTTTCATAATTACCTCAATTCATCCGATTCCCCCTAAGGTAGCACAGACTAATTCAATAACGGTCGCCTAAATCGACGCCTATATTGCCAAAAGTAAAAATCTCATTAAAAAGTGTCAAAATGGTAATAACAATTAAAGATATAAATTAAATGAGGTGGTCATGAGAGACTTATTAAAAGAGATCTTAGAAAAATACCCAAATGCGAGAGCAACAACAGCATTCGGCGGACAGCATGAAATTCGCTCTTTGTTTGAAAATTTAAAAGAATCTATTAGATCTTTGGGCTTTATCAAAAACAACCAAAATCTCTTAGTTAAGTATTCATACGGCAAGGGGAATTGGGCTCAAACGCCTTGGATTGCAATTCTTGATGATAGAGAGACAACAACAACGCAAAAAGGAACATACGTTGTCATTCTTTTTAGAAGTGATGGTGACGGTTGCCACTTGAAACTTGGTCAAGGGGTAACTGAAATTACTGAGTTATTTGGATCGGGCGTAAATGCTGTACAGGAGCTACAGAGAAGGGCTGATGAAATAAGACTTATGTTCCCCGAAATGTTGAATACAGCCTTTGATAATGAGCCCCAGGAAATAAGGGGCAACGCAAATTTAACATCGCTATATGAGTCATCAACAATTTACTCAAAATATTACAAGCGTGATTCAATTCCCTCGGACGAAGAGCTAGCAAGTGATATTGAAGTTTTGGTTAATTGCTACGAAGAGTACGTAGATCGGAAAGACGCGGAATTAGATAGCAGTGAAGATGCGGGAAGAAAAATATGGGCAATAGCCTTAGGTGAAGGCGGTCGCTTATGGAACGAGTCTTTTGAGCAGGGAATTATCTCAATAGGATGGGACGAGCTAGGAGACTTATCTCAATATGACTCAAAAGAGGCCATAAGCTCAAGATTGGCAGAGGGTAGAGGGGATGCCGGAAGGGTACCTAGTAATGATGCGCTTTGTTGTTTTCAATTTACTAAAGAGATGAAGGTAGGAGATTTAGTTGTCGCGAAAATAGGAAGAAAGAAAATATTAGGCGGAGGCATTATTGCGTCCGAATATATCTACGACCCAGAACGACGCGAACATAAGAATATTAGAAAAGTTAATTGGGTTACTACAGAAAAGACTGAGTTTCCAGGCACAGGGGTAACAACTAAAACGCTTACTGAAATAAGTCGCTATCCATCTTTTAAAGAAATGGTTGAGTCCTATATTGCAGATAAACCTATAGTAGAGCGTATAGCCGGCGAGCCTTATGCATATGAGGATGCTTTGAGAGATCTGTTTATGAGCAGAAAAGAGCTAGAGGCTGTGATAGATACAGCTAAGCGCAAGAAGAACATTATTCTTCAAGGCCCTCCAGGAGTTGGCAAAACCTTTATTTCAAGACGCCTTGCCTATTTGCTTATGGGAGAAAAAGACCCAAAAAGAATTGAGTTCATTCAATTCCACCAGTCCTACTCTTATGAAGACTTTGTTCAGGGTTGGAGACCTAACAGTAGCGGCGGCTTCAATCTAAAGAACGGTTCATTTTATGATTTTTGCGAAAAGGCACGAGCTGATTTAGATCGAAAATTTATATTCGTAATTGATGAGATTAATAGGGGTAACTTGTCTAAGATATTTGGCGAGTTATTGATGCTTATTGAGGGGGATAAGCGAGGCTTAGCAAATGCAATTAAATTAACTTATTCTGAATCAGAGGCTGAACGTTTCTCAGTTCCCGAGAATGTTTATATAGTTGGATTGATGAATACTGCCGATAGATCATTGGCGTTAGTTGATTATGCGTTGAGAAGAAGATTTGCATTCTTTAATCTGACTCCTCAATTTGAATCAGATAAGTTCCAATCCGCGATTACTCAAAATGGCGGCTCATTAGATCTGGTTAATAAGATTAGAAATCGTATCGGAGCCCTCAATCAGGTGATTACGAACGAACGTCGCGATTTAGGGCCAGGGTTTCAAATTGGGCATAGTTACTTTTGTCCAACAGGCCCAATTACATCTGATAGCGAATGGTATGCGAATGTCATCAATACCGAAATTAAGCCCCTTATAGAAGAGTATTGGTTTGATTCGCCAGAAAAAGTGGATACATTGACTGCCCAGTTGCTACAGTGAAAATCCCAATTCGCAACCTCTTTTATCTTTTATCTTACGTCTGGGACGTAGATTGGGAGATGGAATGGTCCGCAATAGACGCAGACAAGAGTGGTGATGCACTCAATCTACTTACAAAAATACTAACCATATCTACTGATAGGATTATTCGTCGTGGGCTAGATAGAGGCTACAAAGATATAAGCGAGGAAATGTTTGGAGTGCGTGGGCGCATTGATATAGCCAATACTATTAAGCACAATGGATTTGCTAATGCACGGTTAACTTGTAATTTCGAGGAGCTGGATTATTCAGTTCTGCATAACCAGATTATCAAGACGACATTGGTAAATTTATCCCACGCCAATGGCCTAGATAAAGACTTGCGCGAGGAGGTTTTAGATTTAACGCACAGACTCAAGGCTATTGAGCCAATAGAGCTTAGTCAAAACATGTTTTCTAAAGTAAAGTTTCACTCAAATATTAGGGCATATAGATTACCGGTTTCAGTCTGCAAAATGATTTATGACCAACTTTTACCAAGTGAGAGCACCGGTAAGTATGAGTTTGTTAACATAACAGACGAAAAGCTATTCAGAATATTTGAGAAATTTATATTCAATTTTTATGAAAAGCATTTAGCCCAGACTGTCTATACAAAGATCAATAAAGAAAGACTTGGGTGGCAAGAGACCGCGTATGAAGGTGGGATAGAGGACTTCTTGCCAACAATGGAAACTGACGTAAGCCTTTCTAATGCAACAAGTAAGCTGGTGGTGGAGTGCAAGTTCTATGAGACTGCAATCCGAACGAGATCAATTGGCGACTTGAACATTAAAGGCACATTTATATCAAATCATCTTTATCAGCTATTTGCCTATTTAAAGAACTTGGAAATTAAAGACAAGACCACTTTATCTGGATTGCTTATATATCCGGAGAATGGTGAAAAAGTGGATGCCAATTACAACATGCAGGGACACAAGGTTTCTATCAAAACGGTTAATCTTGATTCCTCGCCCCAGGAAATTCATGATCAAATGCTTGCTTGTTTGGCGCCATTCAAAGATGTGGCTGTAAGTTAATATGAAATTCGAAGAGATTAAAAAATATATAACTGAGGACATGAGCATGTCTCATGTCTATCAGCCCGTGATGCTTATAGAGTTATTAAAAAATAATGGAATAGCCACAGAAGAAGAGATTGCAACGGTTATTCTTAATAGGGATCCAACTCAGCTTGACTACTACATTGATAAAGTCAAAAACATGGTTGGTAAGGTTCTAAACAAGAATGGTATTACCGCTAAAGACAAAAATAAGCATTCTCTAATTGGCTTTAATGAACTTACTAAAGAGCAGACAGAGGAGCTAATTAATCTTTGTCGCGACAAGCTGATTCAGTATGAGAATAAAAGAGGCGACAAGATCTGGGAGCATAGGGCTACAGATAGAGAGGCTGTAAGTGGATCTGTACGTTATCAGGTCTTGCTAAGGGCTGGAAGAAGATGTGAGTCATGTGGCGTATCTGTTGATGACAAGCCTATTGATGTGGACCACATTGTTCCTAGAAGTTTGGGCGGAAAGAATGATATTTCAAACTATCAAGCCTTATGCTGGGAATGTAATACAAATAAAGGCAATAGAGATAAAACCAACTTTAATGAGTTGGAGAAGTTATATGCTCATCGCGAGGAAGATTGCTTATTCTGTAAATTGCAAAGCACCGACAGAGGCCGAATCGTAGAAGAAAACACTTTGGCATATGCAATACGCGATGGGTTTGCCGTAACTGAGCATCATTCATTATTCATACCAAAACGACACGTCATGGATTATTTTGGACTGACTCAGGCTGAGGTGAATGCTATTAATCAATTGATACATTCTCAGAAGACTTATCTTGATGGAATAGATAAAAGCATTGCTGGCTATAACATTGGAATGAATTGTGGTGAAACAGCGGGCCAGTCAGTCTGGCATTGTCATGTTCACTTGATTCCAAGGCGAAAGGGTGATGTTGACAGTCCTAAAGGTGGCGTTCGTCACGTTATTCCAAATAAAGGGCATTACGAGGATAAAAAATAATGTCCTTTTAAAGGACGTTTCCTGATCAGGTTGTCCAAGCAAAACTCTGAAAATAAAATAGCTGTATGACAACAGCACGCCACCTACAAAGTGACTAAGGTAATCAAAGTACCTGAAAGTCACCTAGAAGTGATCTCCTCACCCCAGCCGGAATTCCAACCCACAGCCTTAAGCCAGCTCAAATACGCCGAGCCGACAGAGCTTTATCTGCGTGATGGTGAAGTGGTTATCCACCGCAGACCTGGAAGCCCACTTTGGCATTGCCGCTTTAGATTGCAAGATGGCTCATGGCATCGTCAGACCACCCGTCAAGCCAGTATTGAACACGCAGTACGAATGGCTTGCGACCTTTACGATGAAACCAGATTTCGCCAAAGACTGGGGCTTGCACAAAAGTCGCCCACTTTTGCAGAAATTGCACACGCCACTCTTTACTCAATGCGGCAGGACTTGGATGTGGGTATAGGCAAGAGTGTCTACGGTAGCTACATCACCTGTATTGAGAAATACTTTCTACCTTACTTTGGTGACAAAAGACTAGAGGAGATAACTTATACCGATGTGCATGAGTTTGAAGTTTGGCGTAATCGGCAGATGAATAAGGTTCCAAGAGCAAGCACCCTAATGAACTTTGCCAGTGCTTGGACTAAGCTCCAGCTTGTAGCCATTAGTAAGGGTTGGATTAGTGAGCGAGTAGCTGTCCCAAAACTGACGGCTAGAGGGCAAAAAGGTAAAACTCGCCCAGCATTCACCCGCGAAGAAGTTGATCGCTTGTTGGAGTTTATGGAACCATGGATCAAGCAAGGCAGACTGGAGATAGAGCATGAGACTCGCCCTTTACTGCGTGACTACATTGAAATGCTTTTTTACACAGGCATGCGCCATGGAACTGAGGCGTTAGGTGTTTGCTGGAACAATATCGAGTGGCATACACAAGGCGATAAGAAATACCTGCGTATATGGGTAGATGGCAAGACTGGCGGACGTTGGCTCATTGCCAAACATAAGGCAGTGGACGCTCTCAAACGATTACACAGCAGACAACGGGCTGTGTGGGATATTCCATTTGATCGACTATTTGAGACACGTTGCCCAGAGCGCATCTTTGTCTTTGCTAATGGTCATCAGCCTATGCGGATTGATGGCGCATTTAAAAGATTGATGCGAGATAGTGGCTTAGGGTTGAGCCACGATGGACAGATGCGCACTCTGTATTCACTCAGACATACCTATGCCACGTTGGAGCTACTAGAGAACAAGACGGATATTCATACGCTATCCAAGCAAATGGGCAACAGTGCCGCCATGATTGATCGTCATTACAGCAAGTTAACGGCAACGATGGCGGCGGATAGGTTGGCATGAGCATGAACTGTCCTTTAAAAGGACAAATAAAAAAGCCCACTCTAAAGTGGGCGTTGAAGAATTACTCTATTTTAATGTTCTATCGCATCGCTCCAATAGGCCTTAGCAATTTTAAGTGCAGCAGATAGGCTATCTTTTTTTTCAGCAGTTAGTTCTGTCCAAATGCAAGAATAGTCACCCTTACCAGCACTCATTGAGTTAGCAAATTCATACAGCTTCTTATCAAGAACAAAGAGTTTTGTTAAT
>CALRRC020000048.1:0-5957 GCA_943370515.1 Erythrobacter sanguineus
AGATTATTCACAAAGAGCTCGATATCACGATGGCCTTTACGGGTCACCGTGACATTCAGGATGTGACTAAAGATATTTTGTATCCTGGCACGTACTAACCTGCTGCTTTAGCGTCTTCCGCAAATACTTCGCGCGCGATCCGAAAGGCATCTACTACAGCGGGCGCCCCGCAGTAAGCGCCGCAGTGGAGAAAGATTTCGCGCAGCTCTACCTTGCTTACGCCATTGTTGATGGCGCCGCGAATGTGTAACTTCAGCTCATGCGGTCGATTCATGGCAATGATGGCGGACACTGTAATTAAACTGCGCTGCTTGAGCGTTAAACCTTCTCGCACCCACACCGTACCCCAGGCATTTTCAGTTACAAAATCCTGCAGCGGCATCGAAAAATCATCTGCCTTCTCCATTGCTTGGTCGACATAGGCATCACCCAATACCTTCCGGCGCACCACCATGCCTTTTTCAAATCGATCGCTTTTTGCCATGGTTTTTCCTTTTTTGTTGGTTTAGCTTGTTTACTTGCTTGTACTGCAGGCAGTTATAACGGATTGGCCTTAGAATGAATTTACATCATGTGCCGCATGACATCAAAAGGATCTATTCATGAAGCGCAGAAAATTACTTACACTCCTCATAATGACGCCGCTTTTAAGCGCTTTGGTAGCCTGTAGTAGCGGACCCAAAATTATGTCTACAGCTGCCATGCCAGAGTCTGGTTTTTTACCCAACTATCGCTTATTGCAGCCTGTTGCGAACGCTCCTGACGGAACCCGTATTTGGCGCTATCGCAAGGCGGGCGTTAATCCCAATGCTTACACTGCCGTTATTTTGGATCCCATTTACCTGAATCAATCGCAATTTACGAGCGAGATTACTCCTCAAGTGGTGGCGCAAGCAAAACGCGCCCTAGAAATATCGATGCGCGAGGCGGTAGAAGATCGCCGCGGTTTACGCATCGTTACGCAACCCGGACCTGGCGTGGCGCGCATATCGGTTGGTATTACGGGCGCTGAAGTTTCTGCGGATGGACTAAAGCCATGGAGTTTCACCCCCATTGGGCTGGCAGCCAATGCAGCAGCCTATGCTTCCGGCGTCAACTCCAAGACACCCGCATTAGTTATCGAGAGCAAAATTACCGATAGTCAATCGAAGGACTTTATCGGCGGAGGCGTGATTACCTTAGAGGGCGAAACCTTCAGAACCGGCTCGGGCTCCATTGCCTCATTTGAGGAAATGGCCAAGCGCGCAGTCAAGTTAGCTATGGAAGTCTCGGCAAACCCAACGCCAACCGCCATGAAATAAGCTGCAACGCAAAGAAAAGGCCACCCCAAAGGGTGGCCAAAGAATGCTTATGGAGGGTAAAAATGAATAAATCGACTACGAATTGATATTACTCGCCTGAAGTTAGTCTTAGAGCCAAATAAGCACCGATAAGGTGCATGCTCCCGCTACTTGAGAAATCGGACCACCTCCGTCTTGCCGTCGATATAGCTTAACTTGATAGTGTAGGCGCCCGATATTTCAGCCGTTAGCAAGTCATCCTTCCCAAAAGGCACTTCACACTGCAAGCCAAGCGCTGGGTCTTCAACAACCACGACTCGTCGGTTCCGATCAATATCTTTAACAACAAAGTCGCTCTGATTTCTATCAAAAAACTTAAACATAACGCGTCCGTATCTTATAGAAACTTAATTTAATTTATATAAGTATATTATCAATTGTTGTCGTTTGTTGATAGCGAGTGATTATTACGACTCCGTATGAGCTGGATTTAAAGCCTTGGAATCTAGAGCGTTTTATTTGATAATAGAAAGATCAAATCACGTTCATAGGATTTAACTTTAATGGCAGCGAAATTTGAGTACCTTGAGTTTATCAATGCGCGCGACCAAATTAATCACCGCTATGGCATTGACAGCAAGTCATGCGCACTCCTTCGGGTCATCCTTCAGGCCTTTGTGAACGACCGACCAATTACTGTGTCTAATGTAATTGCCCTGAGGCATATTGCATCTCCAGTTACCCTGCATCAGGGGATAAAGCACCTTATGAGCAAAAAGTTAATCGCTACAAAGAGTGACCCCAAAGATGGTCGTCTTAAGTACCTTGTGCCCACAAATAAAGCAATCAAGCTCTATGGTGAACTCAGTGCCTTAGTAGTGCGCGGCCAAGCTAAGGCAATCGCCTAATTTACTTTCGAACGTGGGCATGGCGAGCGGCATCTTGTGACATGCCTTCGCCTTTTTTACCCTCAAGCACTTCTTTTTCTGCCGTAATTTCTTTACGGCGCTCTTTGCATGACCCAGCAATTTCCTGAAGCGCTTTACGTGCGCGAGCAGCCGATGCTTTTACGCCCTTTTCCTGAAACTTAGTATTCTCTTCTTTGTAAGCCTCAAACGCAGCAATGAGTTTTTCGTGGTGGGTCATATTAGTCCTTTTGTTAATGAATAAACACACTATACCAAGTGGCCATGGCAAAGTATGAATACGGTGCTATCGCAACAGTTGAGCTACAAATGAGTACAGCGGTATGCCGATAATGATATTGAAGGGGAAGGTGATGCCCAAGGACATGCCCATATAGAGGGCTGGATTAACTTCTGGCAGAGCATGGCGCAATACCGCCGGCACTGCAATATACGATGCGCTCGCGGCAAGCACCATTAATAGAATCGTATCCCCTAATGGAAGTTTCAATAGGGTGCAAAGCAGCAAAGCAATGCCCGCGTGCACTAAAGGCGCAACCAGTGCATACATCAATACGATCAGGGGCTTACCTTTAATGCCGCCGAAATTTTTTGCGGCCATCAGCCCCATATCCAAGAGGAAGAACGCCAACATTCCCTTAAACAAATCGATTGAGAATGGTGCCATGATGCGCTGGCCATCTTCGCCGCTTAGCATACCAACCGCCATAGATCCGAGCAATAAAAGCTGCGCGCCGTCGGTGAATGATTCATGCAGTATCTTCGATAAGCCAATCGACTGGGCCTTACTAGTACTGCTGACACGGGCTTTATTGGCCAATACGATTGCCAAAATAATTGCGGGCGACTCCATTAGAGCCATGGCTGCTGCCATATGACCGCCATAGGGAATATCTTGGTTGCTCAAAAATTGGGTTGCTGTAATAAAGGTAACTGCGCTTACAGAGCCGTATGTTGCTGCAATGGCGGCGGAGTCATAATTGTTTAACCGGGTTCGCAGAACCGCATAAGCAATGACTGGAATAATGATGGCCAGAAAGATAGCGAGGCCCAGCGCCAAACCAATCTCTTGAGTAAAGCCTGATTTCTGCAGCGCAAAGCCGCCCTTTAGCCCTAAGGCCATTAACAAATACAGCGACAAAAAACGCGCAATCGGTTGCGGAATCTCTAGATTAGACTTAATCAGGCCGGCAAAGGCGCCAAACACAAAAAAGAGAATGGCGGGATCAAGAAAATTATTCACACCTCTATGATAACGGGTTGCCATCGGGTCTAGCAGCCTTATAATTTCAGGGATCTTGTGGGTTCATTATTCGGCCCGTGTAAGCGCATAACCTCTACGTCTAGCCTGCTGACCGCCAAACGATGCTGCACCTCTTTCGAAGCCAACTGATTTGCCTCATCATGGTGTGGGGAGCGTTGATTACGAGCGCTCACGCACAGGGAGCAGACACCCTGAATTCCTTTTTAAAAAAACGGGCAGATGCCTTCATGGTGATTACTGGCTATTCTTTAACGCCCGATGTCACCACTGGATCTTTATCGATTACCGATCGCAGTGGCAACAATCCCAATTTGCAAATGATTTCCTTGGGCGGTGGAGATCGCCTAAGCAAAGATGTGCCGCTTTATCTTGAGGGCACTCTCGCAGTTAATCGATACAACCCGAGTTTTATCGGGACCGTCGGCAATACCAGCGTCGATATTCCTGTTCATTGGAATAGCATCACCGGCACTGGTGGTGTCGGCTGGGACTTTCCACTTACCAATGAGTTGCGCATTCGCCCCATTGCTAATGTCATGTTAGGTCATTTAGAAAGCGATCTATCGATTGCATCCCGGGTGATTGAAAATCAAACCGGCGTCGATGTGCAGTTCTTGCAGAAAGGGCGCATGAACACCTACGGCCTAGGCGGATCGCTGATGCTCGACTATGAAAATTACAAGCCAGAACGTGAAATTGATATTGAATTACGCTATACCAATATTGAAATGAACACCTTTGACACCTCTAAGGCAGTTCAGGGCTCCGCGAACTCCCAAAGCCTCAGCTTGTGGGCACGCAATCGAGTACCAACGTCACTAAGTTTTTTTTCGATGCCGATTCGCGCCGTTATGGAAGCAGCACACACCGAATTTTTGGGTGATCTGCGCGGTGCACTGGGTTTTAACTCCCTGTCATCACTCGGTGGTGGCATTGAGTTTGACCGCAGCCAATCAGAGCCCCTCTTTAGTCGTGTGCGAATTGTGTTTCGCTATCAATTTGGACAAAACGTGCGCGGCACCTCGATTGGCTTAGCCGCCAGCTTCTAGGCTAGTCAAGCCTACCAAACTGGCCACTATTAAAATCATCGATCGCCAGAGCAATTTCTGCTTTGGTATTCATCACAAAGGGGCCATAGCCTACCAATGGCTCTGAAATTGGCTCACCACTCAAAAAGAGGGCATGCGTATCTTGGCTGGCGCTTAGCTCAATACCAGCACCTACTTGACTATACGTAATCAGACTGGCATCTCCTGCAAGCCCTTTATCGGTCTCAACTTCGCCCTGCAATATAGCCAGCGCAGCATTCCAATTATTGGGGGCGGGTAGTGAAATCACCGCCCCTTTTTTAATTCGTAGATCCCAAACCTGCATGGCTGTGTGGGTTTTGGCGGGTCCGAAAAGTCCACCATAATTGCCCGCAATCAGCCGAGCCGTACCCTGATCATTTTCGAATTGAATGCTGGGGATCTGCTCAGCCTCAATTGCCTGGTAGCCGGGTGGCGTCATCTTTTGCGCTGCAGGCAAATTAACCCAGAGCTGCGCCATACTTAGCATGCCGCCTTCCTGCGTGAATTTCGCCGAATGCATTTCTTCGTGCAAAATGCCGGCGCCAGCCGTCATCCACTGCACGTCGCCCGGGCCAATCGTACCGCTATTACCGGCCGAGTCTTTGTGCGCAAGCTCTCCCTCGTAAACAATCGTCACCGTCTCAAAGCCGCGGTGCGGATGTGGGCCAACGCCCTTTGCTGTTGTGGCCGGGGGAAATCGTGTTGGGCTTGCATAATCCAACATTAAAAATGGACTCAACTGTTCGCCCATCGACTGATAAGAAAATAAAGTCCGCACCGGGAACCCATCGCCTACCCAGTGCGCCTGATTGTTGCTGTGTATTGCAATTACGCTCTTCATTTTTTATCCACTACAAAAAATAATGTATTTACTTAGCGCGATTTTTGAAGCGCCAGTATCACCTCATTGCTCAAGCGATTGGCCAATTCTTCCTCTGCCGTAAATGACTTACCCCAACCCTCTTTTTCATAAACCGTAATAGAGTCGCCGTCTTCTGCGCGAATAAAAATAGTAATATTCGGATTGAGCGCTCTAGCCGTCTCGACCATCTTGCCTATATTCATTGCATCTACAGTTGTTATGACTAAGATTGCCGCTTGCGCAATATGCGCCTGAATTAAAACAAAGGGGTCAGCTGCGTCGCCTGCTACAGCGGGGATGTCTTGTGTGCGCAGTTCTTGTACCAGTGCGCGGTCCATCTCGGCTACGACGCAGGCAATATTTTTATCCCGCAGTTTTTGAAAAACACTTTTTCCAACCCGCCCATGGCCCACAATTACAACCTGACCGCTCAAGAGAGATTGATTGACCGTGGTCGGCAATAATGCGAGCGGATCAATCCGCTGATCTAATTTACGGGCGAAAGCCGAGCGCTTTCGCGCCCACTCGATTGCGGGGGAAATGCCATTAAATAGA
>CALRRC020000049.1:0-5920 GCA_943370515.1 Erythrobacter sanguineus
AGGATGCTGTTCACTTCCTCCTCTCCCAGCATGCGCAAAACATCGGCAACCTTGAGGCGTGAACAACGGCAGGCGAATTGGACTGGTCGTGTTGGAAAGGCTCGGACTCCTGCTTCGCTGGATTCATTTAGAAAGAGCCGACGTAATGTGGTCTCGGGGCTTAGCTCAAGTAACTCATCCGTAGTAATGGTTTCGCCCAGCGCCTGAATGCGACTCCAGCCCTCCGCTGCCGTTTGTGGATCGAGGTGTACATGCCCTCCTGAATTGGGTAAGCGTTGCAACAGCAAGCCACCCACGACCTGTTCGTTGGAGGCCAGCCAGACACGAGTCTCCAATTGCTCGGAATGGCGCATGTACAGCATGATGGCTTCGGCGGCATTTTGTACGGGCACTGCAATGCCATTCTGGTCTTGCTGGAGAGCAACGATGCCTTGATAGGGGGGTTGTCCTGGCTGGCGGTCACTTGGGTCTAAGGTAATCACCAGACGGCCAGTATTGGTGGCATCCAGTAAATCCGCCAGCGTGGCATTGGGATCAATCTCGCTAGGCTCTACCGATAACTTCACCGTGGCACGCATGGTGAGGTTTGAGCTGCACTCAACCACCAAAAGGGAAATCGGCCCTTTGCCTTGCGCTTGAATAATCAGGGTGCCATCAAATTTGAGGCTGGCACTCAGCAGGGTTGCGGCTGCGACAAAATCACCCAGAATCTGACGAATGACAGGGGGATCATTGCGCCGGGCTAATACCGCCTGCCATGCAGTACTGATTGAGACAATTTCGCCGCGAACCGGGGCGCCATCGCATACAAAGACAAGTAGTTCATTCATAAGCCAAAGTATCCTTGGTTTTGCCTTGATTTGGTTGACCTGAGATAATACTGGCTATGTCTATACGTACCCGATTTGCACCCAGTCCGACTGGCTTTATCCACCTCGGTAACCTCCGTAGCGCACTCTACCCGTGGGCATTTGCACGCCACCATGGCGGTGACTTTATTCTCCGTATTGAAGATACTGACCTGGAGCGCTCCTCACAAGAAGCGGTGGACGTCATCATCGATGGCATGGCATGGCTTGGCCTTGATATCGACGAGGGTCCCATTTATCAAATGCAGCATATGGATCGCTACCGTGAAGTGATTGCAGAGATGCTGAAGTCGGGCCTTGCATACCCTTGTTATATGAGCGAAGCGGAACTCAATGCCTTGCGCGATCAGCAAATGGCGAATAAAGAGAAGCCGCGCTATAACGGTCTGTGGCGCCCGGAGCCCGGCAAAATATTACCTCCGGTTCCGGAGGGCGTATTACCAGTCATACGCTTTAAGAATCCCATTGGTGGTTCGGTCATTTGGCAAGATGCCGTCAAAGGTCAAATCGAAATCAGCAATGACGAACTCGATGATCTCGTTATTGCCAGACCCGACGGTACGCCAACCTATAACTTTTGCGTCGTAGTAGACGATATTGACATGCGGATCACCCACGTGATTCGAGGCGATGATCACGTTAACAACACGCCCCGTCAAATCAATATCATGCGCGCCTTAGGTGGTACGCCGCCGATCTATGCCCATCTGCCCACCGTCCTCAATGAGGAAGGTGAAAAGATGAGCAAACGTAATGGCGCCATGAGTGTGCGAGATTACCAGCGCGAAGGCTATTTACCTGAAGCCATTCTAAATTATCTAGCGCGCCTTGGCTGGGCACACGGCGATGCCGAAGTGTTTACCCGCGATCAATTTGTGGGTTGGTTTGATTTGGATCATTTGGGGCGCTCCCCAGCACAGCACAACCCTGAGAAATTGCTCTGGCTGAATCACCACTATATTCAGCATAGCGATGCGGCAAAACTAGCAGAGCAGGTCAAGCCATTTGCTCTCGAGCGAGGGATTGCCATTCCGGAATCAGGGCAAGGTCCTGACTTTGTTCAGGTGGTGGGCCTTCTTAAAGACCGCGCCAATACCTTGATAGAAATTGCCGATGGCGCGAAGCTGTTTTACATGCCAGCGCCAGCCTTTTCGCAGCAGGAAATCGATACCAATATTCCGGCAAATATTCGTCCGGCATTGGCTGACTTGATTGCGGCATTTGAGGCGAGCAATGGTAGTAAAGAGGGGTATTCGGCTGCATTTAAAGCGGTCTTAGGGCAACATCAACTCAAGATGCCAGCCTTGGCCATGCCTGTTCGCTACGCTCTATTTGCCACCACCCAAACCCCAGCAATTGATGCCGTCTTGGTCATCCTGGGGAAGGCTGAAACCTTGCAGCGCCTGAGGAGAGTGCTTGCCACCAAAAATTAGGGCAAGCAGGCAAAAATAGGCTAAAATCTTGGATTGTTTTAAATGTCTTGCGTTGCAGTAGCGGTTTGAATGCGAGATTATGGGGGTATAGCTCAGCTGGGAGAGCGCTTGCATGGCATGCAAGAGGTCAGCGGTTCGATCCCGCTTATCTCCACCAGCATTTAGAATGGCAGCACAAGGAATAAATGGTAGTCCACGGTCCCCATCGTCTAGAGGCCTAGGACATCACCCTTTCACGGTGAGTACGGGGGTTCGAATCCCCCTGGGGACGCCAGATTTTTGTAGTATTGGAGCGGTAGTTCAGTTGGTTAGAATATCGGCCTGTCACGCCGAGGGTCGCGGGTTCGAGTCCCGTCCGCTCCGCCAATTATGTATATAAATTAAGGGCTTATAGCCCTTTTTTTATTTATGTACCATCTTATGTGCTTTAAATAGACTTGTTGTTTCTGGCCGCACGTTCTAATCGTGCTGGGCTAAAAAAGCTTTACTAATTGCTTGCCTAAATTATGACCATTGAGCATGCCGATAAATGCATTAGGTGCACTCTCGATCCCCTGAGAAATGCTCTCAGTATATTGCAGGCTCTCATCCAAAATTAGAGATATCAGTTCCGTTTGTATAGACTCCCATTCGTTTAGGTAATCAAACGCAATAAATCCTTGCAAGCGGATTCTTTTATTTAAAAATCCCCTTAAATGCACTGGATGCATTTGGGAAAAATCATCCTCTGAGACAAGACCACATAAAGCAATACGTGCAAATGGGTTTAGATGAGGAACTACCCCATCAAATAATGATCCACCCACATTTTCAAAAAGGCAGTCAATTCCTTTGGGGACTGCTTTTGATAGTGAGTCGTGCAGATTGGCATCTTGATGAGTAATGCATTCATCAAAGCCTAATGCTATTTTGGCATGTTCACATTTTTCAATGGTGCCAGCAATACCAATCACGCGACAGCCAAGTCTTTTTGCAATTTGACCTACGACACTTCCCACAGCACCAGTCGCTGCAGTGACTAATAAAGTTTCTCCGGGTCGCGGTTTGCAAATTTTATGAATTCCAAGCCAAGCCGTAATTCCTGGCATACCAGCCACACCCAGAAAACATGTTGCGGGAATATTTTCACTGGGTAGGTGATTAATTTTTTCATCAAGCATTAGTGCATGCGTTTGCCAGCCCATCATGCCAATCACCATATCACCCACTTTGAACCGCTTCGACTTACTCTCCAATACTTTCCCGATCACTTCGCCTGTAATAACCTCACCAATAGCGATATTTTTGGCATAGGATTTTGCTGAATTGATCCGACCCTTCATATAAGGATCGATTGAAAGCCATTGATTTTGAATTAAAACTTCATTTGCGGCGGGTTTGCCAAGCGAACTACTGATTAACTTGAAGTGATGCGCTTGAACCTTTTGCTCTGGATGATTTGCAAGGATTATTTGATGATTGGTCAACATAAAAAATATGAATGTAGTATTAAGGGTTTGTGCCTATTAGTCAATAGATAGGCGACTGTTCTAATTTAAATCAACTATAAAAGGAGACGGTATGGGAGCTGTAGAGTCAATCGGGGGTCTTTCTGATCTTTTAAAAGATAAAACCTTACTAAAAAATTCCGCCTTAATCGAAGGGCAGTGGGTAAAAGCTAAGAGTGGTGCTGAATTTGGAGTGATTAATCCTGCCACAGGCAAGGAGATTGCAAAAGTTCCCAATCTTTCTGTGGATGATGTTAAAGAAGCCATTCGCGCTTCCGAGAAATCATTTTTAGAGTGGAGAAGCATTACCGGCAAAGAAAGAGCGGCCATCCTTAGAAAGTGGTTCAATCTTATTAGTGAAAATACCGAAGATCTTTCCTTAATCATGACCCATGAGCAAGGTAAGCCATTGGCAGAGGCCCGTGCAGAAATTCATTATGGTTCATCTTTTATTGAATGGTTTGCAGAAGAAGCAAAACGAGTTACTGGTGCGATTCCGAGTACAACATGGTCTGACAAGCGCTTAATGGTTCTAAAGCAGGCCATCGGAGTATGTGTGGCCATTACCCCTTGGAATTTTCCAAGCGCCATGATCACGCGCAAGATTTCGCCAGCCTTGGCCGCAGGGTGCCCAATTATTGTTAAACCTGCAGAGCAAACCCCACTTTCCGCCCTGGCATTGGGAGAACTTGCAGTACGGGCAGGCGTTCCTGCAGGGGTCATTAATATTTTGACTGCGGATTCTAGTCATTCAATTGAAATTGGCAAATTACTCTGTGACTCGCCGGTGGTGAGGCATCTTTCGTTTACAGGATCTAACGAGGTCGGCCGGATTCTGATGAGTCAATGTTCCGCTACGGTAAAGAAAGTGGCGCTTGAGCTGGGTGGACACGCTCCATTTATTGTTTTTGAGGATGCTGATATTGATGCTGCAGTGACTGGAGCGATGTTTGCTAAATACCGTAATGCAGGTCAGGCATGTGTGGCAGCAAACCGTTTTTATGTGCACAGGAAAGTACATGATCAGTTTGTTGAAAAATTCGCCATTGCAACCAAGGCCATCAAGGTTGGTAGTGGTTTGGAGCAGGGCGTTACTCAAGGCCCATTGATTGATAGCCAGGCCCTAGCAAAGGTACAAAAGCATATTGCGGATGCTATTAGCAAAGGTGCTCAAGTCGTTACCGGTGGAAAAGTGGCTAATCTGGGCGGAACGTTCTTTGAGCCGACCGTATTGGCTAATGCCAATAACTCCATGTTGGTTGCATATGAAGAGACTTTTGGTCCAGTAGCTCCAGTGATTCCATTTGATTCGGATGAAGAGGTGGTGCAGTTGGCAAACCATAGCCAATTTGGGCTGGCATCTTATTTTTATAGTCGTGATATTGGCAGAATTTGGAAAGTATCCGAGGCGTTGGAATTTGGCATGGTCGGTGTTAATACGGGACTATTCTCAAATGAAGTCGGTCCGTTTGGTGGCATCAAGCAATCCGGGCTGGGACGTGAAGGAAGTTCATGGGGAATTGATGAGTACTTGGAAATGAAATACGTGTGTGTTGGACTTTAATTCCATGAGTTCTTGCTTGGCGCTGTCATCAAAAAAATTACTAAATATCACTTGAACAATTTAAATGAGCAAAAGGACTTTTTATGAAAATCTTCTTTAAGGCAGTTAGCTTTCTCTCTCTGTTCTTTGTTTGCATCTCTATGGCTCACGCGCAGGTCTATCCCAATAAACCGATTAAATTAATCGTGCCGTTTCCTGCGGGCGGAACAGCTGATATTCTTGGGAGGCTGCTGGGAGATAAGTTAGCCGTAGTGATATCTCAGCCAGTCATTATTGAAAACCGTGCTGGGGCTGCGGGTGGTATTGCAGCACAACTGGTCGCACAGTCCCCTGCCGATGGTTACACATTGCTGCTCGGAACCACTGGTACACAGACCATGAACCCCGCGATTAATTCAAAATTACCCTACAACTCATTAAAAGACTTTGCCAGCGTGAGTAATTTTGCAGCATCGCCATTCGTTTTGGTCGTCAATCCGAATGTACCAGCGCAGAACCTAAAAGAATTGATTGAACTTGCTAAGAAAAAGCCAGGAGGTATTCGCTATGCTTCTTTTGGTACCGGCA
>CALRRC020000050.1:0-5909 GCA_943370515.1 Erythrobacter sanguineus
AGGGGGCTCGCATTCGAACGAATACATCAGTGCATGCGATTCATCAGCAACACAACCGGGTTGAATCGATTGAACTCTCCGACGGAGAGCGTATACCGGCAGACTATATTGTCTTTAACGGTGATATCAATGTCCTGCGACAAGGCTTAATGGGCGAATCAATGCGATCGGCTGTTTCCAATTCGATTCCAACTAGCAGATCACTCTCGGCGATAACCTGGTCAATGAAAGTCAAAACCAGCGGCTTTCCACTGGTGCGCCATAATGTCTTTTTTAATCGCGATTACGCCAGCGAGTTTAGTGCTATTTTTCAACACAAATCCTACCCCAATCATCCCACCGTTTATGTCTGCGCTCAAGATCGAAGCGATAGCGGTGCTGCCTTAGAGCAGGAAGAGCAACTGCTGTGCCTTGTCAATGCACCAGCGATTGGTGATCATGAAATCAACCAGAAGGAAATCGACCGATGCGAGCAAACCGCATTTACCCTACTCAAGCAATGTGGTCTGGAGCTGGAGGAGTCCAGTCATTCCAGCATCCGAACATCGCCAACGGAATTCAATCGAATGTTTCCGGGTCGCGGGGGAGCTCTATACGGTCAAGCAACCCATGGATGGATGAGCTCATTCCAGCGCTCCAATGCGCTGACGCAAATCGAGAATCTCTTTCTGGCGGGCGGCAGCGTTCATCCGGGGCCGGGGGTTCCAATGGCGGCTTTGTCCGGTCGACAGGCGGTCGCAGCGCTGATGGCACGCCGCAATTCAACCAAGCGGTAGATCCCGGTAATTACCTCTGGTGGTATGTTGATGCGCTGAGTGACGATGGTCAGCATGGGATTAGCATCATTGCTTTTGTTGGTAGCGTCTTCTCACCCTACTATGCATGGGCTAATCGATCACAGCCAGCAAATGCCAATGACTACTGCGCACTCAACGTGGCAATCTATAGCCCCGGTAGTAAGCGCTGGACTATGACCGAGCGTGGTGGTAAATGGATTCACCGCGACCAGCATACCTTTCAGATTGGACCCAGCGCACTGCATTGGGATGGCAATTGCCTAACCATTAGTATTGCCGAGCGCGCCATTCCCTTTGGCCAAAAAGTCGCTGGCACAATCAAAGTCTATCCAGAGCAGCTCTTTCAGTTCACTACGCCTTTGGATGATGCAAAAAAACACCGCTGGGGTCCGATTGCGCCATCGGCCCGCGTCGAGGTCAGCATGCAACACCCCGCATTACGTTGGCAGGGCCACGCCTACTTTGATTCAAACGAAGGAGATGAGGCAATTAGCGTGCCGTTTACCGAATGGGATTGGTCACGCGCTGCCATGAAAGACGGTAGCACTGCCGTGATTTACGATGTCCGCCAAAAATCAGGAGTTGAGCGACTAATTGCCATGCGCTTTAAGCCCGATGGCAGTGTGGAACCATTTGAGGCTCCAGCACGCCAAGCCCTCAAGAAAACCGGTTGGCGCATTCAGCGCCACATGCGCACGGATCCCAATACTCAGGCCACTACTAGCCAACTCCTCGAAGATACGCCCTTTTATGCGCGCTCGATTTTGCAGTCGACCTTGCTCGGAGAAAAGGTGACGTCGATGCATGAAACACTCAACGTACCGCGCCTTGTAGCCACCAGTACCCAGCTGATGCTGCCATGGCGCATGCCACGCATACCCAAGCTCTTTTCCTGAGGATGATGCTTTAGTTGTCTAGCCGATTTAAGCAGCAGCCTTTTCTGGCTGCATAAAGGCATCGTAGTTTTGAATGCGGCGGCGCTCTACGCGCTCCATTAAGTTAATCACCCAAATCATGCGATCCTCAATTGAGCCCTCGTAATGGGCATGCGGATCATTTGGTAAAACGGCTTCTACCAAGAACTGCAGTTCTGCAATAGGTTCATGTATTGCATTCAATTTAGGGCTGTAAATACCGGCCATCAGGGCCTGGCCCATCAATAGCAATTTTTTGGAGAATGGGACCACCGCGCGGTGGTTAATGGAATTCATACCCCGGCGCTCGACTTCACGACCAATCTCACAATAAATCAAACGCGCCGCTGAAATCGCCGCACGGCAATTACGTGGTAGCCCGGCAACTCCAGCAATGGAGCGCTGATACATGGCATCTGCAGTCTTTAACAAACGTGATACAACGCTACCAAGTGCCTCACTGAATACGGGGTCCTGCAGCCAAGTATCGGGGTCAATTCCAGCTTCACGCATCCAGCTTCGGGGCAAATACAAGCGGCCATTGCGGGCATCCTCACCCACGTCCCGTGCAATATTCGTTAATTGCATAGCTAAACCCAGTTCACAGGCACGCTGCAATACTACTGGATCACGCACGCCCATGATGAGGGTCATCATGACGCCAACCGTAGAAGCAACGCGAGCGCCATAGGCCTGTAAATCTTCAATAGTTTCGTAACGACGGCCATCGCGATCCCACTCGAATCCCTCAATGAGGGCCTCCAGCAAAATCTTCGGAATGCCAAATCGCTCCACTACCAATGCAAGGGCACGATCCGCAGGTACATCAATCGGATCTTGCTTGTAGATTCGAGCGAGTCGCTCTTGGATCTGGGGGATCACATCAGCGCTAGCATTCTGATCGTCTACCAAGTCATCCAATAGGCGGCAAAAGGCATACAAAGCAGTTGCCGAACTCCGAATATTGCTTGGCAAAATTTTAGAGGCGGCAAAAAATGATTTGGATCCATCTTTCATGAGCTCTGTGCAAGTACGCAAATCCAACTGAAAGCCAAATTCAGCGGTAATGGCGCGGACGGTATTAAGTTGCTGCATGTCTGGCCTGATTTAAGTAGGTATTGACTACGGGCTCTATGACTGAATCCAATGCCTTAGCCGAAGATAAAACACCTGGAATGCCAGCGCCTGGATGGGTGCTTGCACCAACCATGTAAAGGCCAGCAATGTCTTCGCTGCGGTTGTGTGGCCTAAACCACGCACTCTGCGTGAGTAATGGCTCAAGACCAAATGCAGCGCCTTTATGCGAGAGTAAACGGTCTTTAAAGTCTTGCGGCGTCATCATGAATGACTCGGTGATATTGGCTTGCAAATCTGGCATCACGGTACTTTCTAGCATATTGGCGATAGCCTTGCGGTAAGACTCTGCCACCGTTTGCCAATCCGTTCCGCTATCCAAATGGGGCACTGGAGAGAGAACATAAAACGTATCGCAGCCCTCTGGTGCCATCGATGGATCGGTTGCTGTTGGTCGATGCAAATACAAACTAAAGTCTTTTGCTAAGTGATGTTTTTTGAAAATATCATCCAGCAGCGTTTTATAGCGCTCACCCAGCAGCATCATGTGATGAGGTATTTCAGGGTATTTTTTCTTGGTTCCAAAGTACCAAACAAATAAGCTCATGGAGTACTTACCGTTATCGACCTTCTTATCGGTCCACACTTTGCGGTATTTAGCATCGACCAAATTCTTATAGGTCCAAGCGGTATCGGCATTGGATACAACTAAATCGGAGTAGAGTACTTGGCCATTTTCTAAAGTAACGCCAGTGACTTGATTGTTTTCGATGTTTATCTTACGGACAGTAGAGTTGTAGCGAACCTCAACACCCTGCTCGTTCAGTAACTTCACGAGTCCCTGTATTAATTTACCTGTACCGCCCATCACTGAATGCACGCCCCATTTACGCTCTAGGGCATTTATGAGGGAATAGACTGCTGTTACCGAGAAGGGATTGCCCCCAATCAGCAGCGGGTGAAAACTCATTACTTCACGCAGCTGTGGATTCTTAATGTGCTTAGCAACCAAGGAATATAAATTATTCCATGCGCGCATCTTGACGAGGCTCGGAAAGGCTTTGGCCAGATCCCCTAAACTCTGAAAGCAGAAATCACCCAACTCCTCAAAACCCAACTTATAGCATTTTTCTGCTTCTTCTAAAAAGCGCTCATAGCCGGGTAGATCGGATGGCTCAAACTTTGCAATCTCGGCTCGCATTTTTTCTGGGTCGCCGGTGTAATGAAAAATTCGCCCATCGGCAAAGCGAACCTGATAAAACGGATCCATTAAACGCAGATCGATATCGTCTTTCATGTCGCGGCCACATAAGGTCCACAACTCTTCCAACAGAAATGGAGCAGTGATGATGGTGGGGCCAGCATCAAAGGTGTAGCCATTGCGGCGATGCACATAGGCACGTCCGCCAGGTGAATCGAGGCGCTCGAGGACCGTTACTTCATACCCTTTGACTGTGAGACGTATAGCGGCAGCCAAGCCGCCAAAGCCACTGCCAATCACGATGGCCCGAGCCCCTGTCTTTTTAGCGCCGCCTAAAACAGCCAGCTCGGGTATCTTAAAACGATCGACCTTTTGGTCCATCCCTACTCCTTCATGATTGGCGGTGCTTGAAAATCAAACCCGCCTACTTCTTTTGTGCGACTGCCAGTGGCTTTCCTGTAGGTGGTCCAACTAAGTATGGATAGTCTTTCAGCATGCTTTTGCCTAATAGGGGTTTATTCACACCCTGATGGCAGGTCGCGCAATTGGCCTTCGCTACATCCCCATCCGGCCCTAAGCGGTGCGGAGGAAAGAGTGGTGTAGTGGGCACAATGTAATTACTATTGACGTCCTTCACCATCTGAATACCATGCCATGCTTGGGCACGCTGTGGTGGGCTCTCCTCCCATTCGGCAAATGCCCTGGAGTTATGGCAATAGGTGCAATTGACGCCCAAGGCATTCGATTGGTGAATCATCACAGCAAATACGGATTCTGTTTCTTGGATCGATTTCACATGACCGGTTGGCAATGCAGTCGGTCCTGTAATCCGTGCAGCATCCTTACCCGCTAAGAAATAACTCGAAAAAGGTTGGTTTGGTAAAGAGGCGTAACCAACGGCAGGCAAAGGCTGATTCTGTCCATTGCGATTACCCAGCATGCCGCCTTTTTTCTTTTCGGCAGTCTCAAACCAGACTTCCTTTGGTACTGGATTACCGCGATGGCAGGTATAGCAGGTCACACCGGTATCTTTGACGTGGGCATTCCAGTTAGAATTAATGTTTTGCGTCATCTGAATCATCGTTCGCGCAACATTTTTGGTGTAAACCGAATCGTCGGCAAAGTTCTGCACGTTATGGCAATAGCCACAACCTTCTTTTGGTGCAATCCACGATGTCATGGCCACCATAAAGGTAGTGAACTGAGCCTCACTCAAGTTACCTAGCACCTTCACGTTCTTATACACCGCACTTGCCTTTGGCCCATCCGCAGGCGCTGGTACACCAGGAGGTGCAACATTTTCAGCTGCCAACTTTTCTTGGGTACGGGGATTATTGATTTCCACCATCGCTGTGCCACGAAAACCCGTTTGCTTAGCATCAATCGGTGGACGCTCACAACCCGTTAACAGGACTGCCGAGGCGAGGCCTAAGGTGATCAGTAATTTATTCAATCCGGCTTTCATTATTTCGCTCCCTGAATAGCGGCAGGTGCCATCGGCGCACTGAGTGCTGGATCGGCAATTACCTCAAAATAGGCGGGGTATGCCGGAGCAATGCCGTGTTTTACACCCCATAGATACCAGTTATCCACCACGGTACCTGTTAACAAGATACCAATACCACCGGTGATTGGGGTCAATACCGCAAACCACCAAGCCCAACGGTGAATCGATTCCATCGTCGCATTAAAGCCCATGGTCCAGCGCCAGAAAAGACCGGCACGCTCAGAGGCAGTTCCACGATCGACGATTTGCTCAATTTCACGCTCGCCGCCAAAGCGACTGACTGCGAGGATGGTTGCGCCGTGCATTGCAAAGAGCAATACCGAGCCATACAAGAACACAATCGACAGCATATGGAATGGGTTGTAGAACAAATTACCGTAGCGAATCGAGAATGCGGCGGTCCAGTCGAGGTGCGA
>CALRRC020000051.1:0-5900 GCA_943370515.1 Erythrobacter sanguineus
GAATCCCCCATCGTATGACAAGCAATTTATACGCGACTGGTTGGAGCAAGTTCGGATCAATGGCAAGCCATGGCCTAAAACCCCTCCAGCCCCGGATCTGCCGAATGAAGTAATCGAAAAGACCGCAGAAAAGTACCGCGAGGCCCTCACGCGCCTGAGTCAGGCAGTCTAATTGGCAGTCATTCCGCTGGAGTCCCTGCCAAAAGGCTGGGATAATAGATCCTCTTTTCGTTTCCAGCATAAGTGGAGCAGGTCATGAGCACAGGTTCAAACGCAACAGCAGTCGTTGGCATTGTGATGGGTTCCAATTCCGATTGGGACGTCATGCAGCATGCTGCCCAGATGCTAGATCAGTTTGGCGTGCCTTACGAGGCCCAGGTTTTATCTGCGCACCGCATGCCCGATGATATGTTTGCGTATGCAGAAGCAGCCCGCGGTCGGGGCTTGAGGGCAATTATTGCTGGCGCAGGTGGCGCTGCCCATTTGCCAGGCATGCTTGCCTCGAAAACCCTAGTGCCGGTTTTTGGTGTGCCCGTTCCCAGCAAGTACTTGCGCGGTGAAGACTCCTTGTATTCGATTGTGCAAATGCCCAAGGGTATTCCGGTGGCTACCTTTGCGATTGGCGAGGCGGGCGCTGCTAATGCTGCATTACACGTCATTGCTATTTTGGCCGCGCACAATGCTGATTTGATGGCGGCGCTAGAATCCTTTCGTAGCAAACAGACTGCGCTAGCGCAATCCATGGAATTAAGCGCCAAGTAATTGATGAGTATGGGCGCAGCTTCTCCCTCGAGCATCTCTAAATCGCCGGCGTGGCTCGGCATTTTGGGCGGCGGTCAGCTTGGGCGTATGTTTATCCATGAGGCTCAGTCCTTGGGATTTAAAGTCTGCGTTTTAGATCCAGACCCCCTGAGTCCAGGTGGATCGGTTGCTGAAAAGCATTTATGTGCCGATTACCTTGATACAGTCGCCCTTTCTGAAATGGCCAGTTTGTGTTCCGCCATTAGTACCGAGTTTGAGAACGTCCCTGCACAGGCACTCGATTTTTTTAAAACGCGCGGGATATTTGTTGCTCCGGATAGTAGCTGTGTTTCGATCGCACAAGACCGCATTAAAGAAAAAGCATTTTTAGCGCAGTGCGCCCCCATCTCCGGCGTCGGTCCGGTGCCGTATGGTGTGATTAATAACGAGGCTGATTTAGCTCTGCTTGCAGATGATCTCTTTCCGGGCATTTTAAAAACAGTACGCCTCGGTTATGACGGCAAAGGTCAAGTGACAGTGCAGTCGCGCGATCAATTGGCAGCAGCTTGGGCTGATTTAGGCCGGGTTGCTTGTGTATTCGAGAAGCGCATGGCATTGGCTTTTGAGCTATCGGCGATTGTGGCGCGCGGGCATGACGGTGATGTGCGCTCATTCCCGCCCGCTGAAAACATCCATCGACAAGGTATCCTGCATATCAGCACTGTGCCTTCGCCATCGTTACAGCAGCATCCAGCTTTACTCGGGCGGATTCAAAAAGCAACCAGTGCCATTGCGCAGGAAATGGGGTATGTCGGCGTGCTCTGCGTTGAGTACTTTGTTCTTACCGACGGCAGCATCGTTGCCAATGAAGTGGCACCACGCCCCCACAATTCGGGGCACTACACCATGGATGCCTGCGTTACCAGTCAGTTTCAGCAGCAGGTCAGGGCAATGGCCCGCCTACCGCTGGGCGATACGCGCTTGCTTAGTCCCGTTGCCATGCTCAATATTTTGGGCGATGTGTGGTTCATTAAGAATGGCAGGCAGCAAACGACTGCAAGTGAACCAGCGTGGGAGAATGTCCTCAGTCATCCCGATGCGAAACTTCATTTATATGGCAAGGCCTCCCCCTTGCCCGGTCGCAAAATGGGCCACGTCAATTGCCTTGGCAAATCCCTGGATGAGGCGCGGCAGAATTGCTCTGCTGTTGCCGGCGATTTAGGCATTGCTCCTTAGGTGATGCTGTAGTAGTGAAAGTCGATCCGCAGCCCACCATCAGTGCCGCCGAATTACAGCAAGCAGTGCAATGCCTACGGCAGGGCGGTTTGGTTGCGATTCCGACGGAGACGGTTTATGGACTGGCAGCCGATGCGAGCAATGAGCAGGCGGTACGAAGCATCTTCTCTGCTAAAGGCAGGCCAGCTGATCATCCCCTAATTGTGCATCTGGCAGCGCCAGCAATAGTAGAAGGATCAGGAATTAATCGATCGGATGCCTGGTTTAAGTTGATTGCGCCTTGGGTGCGCGATCTTCCGGAAGAGGCAATGCGACTTGTAGAGGCCTTCTGGCCTGGCCCCTTAACGCTGGTACTAAAAAAAGATAAACACGTGCTGAGCGCAGTGACCGGTGGTCAAGACACCATTGCATTGCGCTCGCCGGACCACCCCGTTGCGCAAGCCCTCTTGCAGGCCTTTGGCGGCGGCTTGGCCGCGCCCTCGGCGAACCGTTTTGGCAAGGTATCGCCCACTCGCGCTGCCGATGTCAGCGCTGAATTCAGTGACCAAGCCGATTTGTTGATCTTGGATGGTGGCGATTGCGCTGTAGGCATCGAGTCGACGATTGTGGATATGTCTTCTGGCGCACCCGTTTTGCTGCGCCCTGGTGCGATTACGCCAGAGCAGATTGCGCAACAAACAGGTGTGCACGTATTGCAAGCGGGCGCGCGTGTAGAGTTAGAAAAAATTACCCCGCGTGTATCGGGTAGCCTTAAAGCCCATTACGCACCCAACACACCATTGCGTTTGTATGCGGCGGGTGAGGCACTCGATTGCATTGCGCAATACCCAGATACTAAATCCCACGTAGCTCTGGTGGTGTGGGAAGCAGAGCAAATGCGTGACCCTCAGGTATTGGGCGCATCGCACATTCAGCAGGTGACCATTCCTGAGCAGAGCAGTTTATTTGCTAACCGTCTATACCGATTGTTACGGGATCTAGACGACCATTCTTGGGATTTAATCGTGATGCCAGAACCGCCAACGGGGCAAGAGTGGGACGGGGTGCGAGACCGACTTCAGCGGGCTTGCTTTGGTTCGGGCCCGCCCGTTAACAACCACGTCAGCAGTTGATCGTGGGCATCCATGCCACGAAAGGCATTGGGGTGGTTAATGAATGAGCTAACGGCATAGGTTTTGCCGGACGGACTAATAACATAGCCCGATATCGTCCGCACTTCCGTAAGTGATCCAGTCTTAATACGCGCTTCCGGTTTTGTCTTGAGGTGCAAGAATTGCCGTAACTGCTTAATCAGTCGATTTTTCATAGTGCCGTCCGATCCGGCTAAGGGCAGTGATTGCACAAAGAGATCTCCCGATGGAAGTTGACGGGCAGTAATCAATAGATCATTGAGGTGGCGCGCGCTAATAGCTTCATTGCGCGATAAGCCCGAGCCATTTTCTAATACTAATTCAGGGAAATGCAAACCCCGTTGCTTGAGCCAAGCTTGCATGACCCGATCACTGGCTCCGATGGATGCCGGTTTGCCTATGCGTTCTAAGCTCAAGGTTAAAAAGAGTTGGCGCGCCATGACGTTATTGGAAAATTTATTGATGTCGTTCACCGCATGAATCAATGCCCCGCCCTGAAACTCCAACAAAGGCCTTGCAAACAGCGGAACCTCACCGTTTTTGCCTTGTGGCTGCTTGACCCAGGAGCCGCCGGCTAATTCCCATGCCGCTGCAAATCCTAAGGTTAAAAAAGTATTGGCATCCAATGCGACGACATTGTAGGTAATGTTTCTACATGCACTCGGGAGCTCACCTGTAAATTGAGCGCTTAATTGATCTGAATTTTTTGACTCCGAACCGACATGCTTAATGAGCTCGAACTGCATCTTTCGTTGCCAGTCATCGCAATTTTGCTTACTCGTGCGCAGGCGATTATTAATCTTAAAATAGGCAAGAGCAGGGGTATACGAAATCGCAACACCATTGCTATTGTTGGTTTGATTCAGCTGAAATGATAATGTTCTAAAGGCATATAACAATGGATCGGGCGGGACGTTATAGGCCCGCATCGATTCCCCGTCAATGGTGGTGTGCTCCATCACCTCAGGACTGTAGGCGCTGCGATCAAAAATCAAATTCCCATCAATACGCTGAATACCCAAATCACGTAGGCTTTTCATCATTTGCTCTAGCTCTTCCGGTACTAATTTCGGATCACCACTACCGCGCAGGTAGAGATTGCCTTTGAGGAGACCATTTTTGATCTGGCCATCGGTATACAGATTGGTATTCCAGCGGTACTGTGGCCCTAGTAAATCCAGTGCAGCTAAGGTAGTTAGTAGCTTAATCGTGGAAGCGGGATTCATCGATTGTTTGGCGCGCCAATCCAGTATTTCGCGCGCATTACTACCAGCCGTGCTGGGTAGCTCCAAAACTGAAATGCTCACAGCATCGCGCGGAATTTGATTTTTAGCGAGTGACTGCCACACAGCGGGCGGAACCTCGATCGTACCGGTAGGGGCGGATGCTAACAGGGGCTGACTGCTGAGGCCGCACAGTAAAAGCAGTGCAAGCCATGCGAATGGCCGGATTGCATGCTGAAATGCGTGAAGGGCTGCGGGGTTTGAAGTGGAAAAGAGTGGCACCGGCTTATGGTAAGCCAAAACAGCAAAAACACTAAAAATTGAGCTGCCTGCTTAATTCATCTTGAGCTAGGCCCCGAGGCTACTATCGTATTTATTCAAATGAATCACGGTTTAAAAAGGCATCGATCACGCCATTTTGTTTGAGGAGTAATTCTTTTAGTAGAGCTGCCCGTTTTAGGGTGGAGTCAGTACGGTTGGCAGCGAGCTTATCTAAGCGATTGGAAAAACGCAGGCCATTCATTAACAATGCTCCACCTTTTATTCTATGAATCAGACCACTCAGATCAGATTGGGATATCGCCCCAGTTGAGAGTTCTGCAATCGCCTGGTGGTGTACCTCCATGATTTCATGCAAGATAAGCCTGCCGATTTGATTTTGATCCGAGCTTCCTTTGCCGAGCTGTGGAAACGCAATAGTGTCCTCTTCCGCATCAAACTCCACATCTACCATGGTGAAGTAGCGTGCTAATTCATTTTCGAGAGTAGCCAAGTTGAGTGGCTTGATCAGAACGGCGTTCATGCCAGAAGCAAGCAGTCGATGCCGAATATCCAGGGCATAGATATCAGCGGTAACGCCAATAATAATCAGCTCCGAAAATCCATCGGCACGGATGGATTGCGATAAATCAGCGCCATGCATACCGGGCATGGAGTGGTCGGTGAGCATGACATGAAACCGATTCTGCTTCAGGAGGGTTAATGCTTGCCCGGCATTTTCACAGACAACGACCTTAGCTCCAAGTGCCTCTAATTGCAGGGATAGCACTTGACGGCTAGCAGGGTGATCCTCAACTACTAAGGCGCAGACTTGCTTACCCTGGTGCTGCATGTGCTGGGCACTATGCAAGGTTGACTCAGTGATTAATCGATTGGAAGCCACTTGGGTTGTTCTGGGGAAGGCGGCAGAAAAATGGACATTGCTACCCATTCCAGGCTCACTATCAAAATACAGTTGACTATCCATCGATCGAATCAAATGACTGCTAATGGTTAATCCGAGGCCAGTACCTTGAGGGGTATTACCCGCTTGCTGTTGGTGTTGGGCGCGGACTTGCTCAAAGGGCTGAAGGGCAATGGCAACATCAGCGGGATTCATACCAATGCCGGTATCAATTACTCGAAACTCAATCAACTGTCCGGCATGGTCATCGGCCAAGATGCGGACCGAAAAGTGAATTGATCCCGTATTCGTAAACTTAATCGCATTACTCAGGATGTTGTTTAAAACTTGCCGTAGGCGTAAGGAGTCAACCATCAGCACTTCTGCAATGCGTAGGTCGAGATGAGT
>CALRRC020000052.1:0-5856 GCA_943370515.1 Erythrobacter sanguineus
GGTCTGATTCAGGCAGCGGTCAAATGCATTCGCTTTTATTGGAGGCTTTTTAGTGTTCCGGATTGAGTTGCTGTTGGCTTCGGCCCAACAAAGCAAGATCAGTTGCTTGAGCTGATCCTGAAAAAGGACTTCACGGCTGGCGCGGTTGGGCGTATCGGGGTAATTAAATGCAAGGGTCGATAAAACATCCTTGACCTTGAAGTTACCCATATTTCGCCCATAGATGGTCTCGACGCCAATGATCGAGGCGATGACCGTTCCAGGAACGCCAGTTTCACGCTCAACCTGATCCAGGTAGGTACGATTTTGTTCAATAAAAGCCATCCCCGCCTTGATTCGCATGGGTTCGATAAAGCGCCCACGATAGGCAATCCAGTTCTTTTTAAATCCAGGCGGTCCCGGCAGGACTAGTTTACGAACTTGAGCTAGATTTTTGCTGTCTGCAAACGCAGTCTCCAGGGTGCTGAGTGGGATACCTTCGGTTTTGCTAATCTGTGCCAGCATGGCTTGGAGGCTTTGGTTGAGTTGCCGCTCTGCCGCCTCTTCACCGACTTGGTTTACGATAGAAGTGTCGGAAACGGTATTGCTAGACTGAGTTGCTTCTGTTTTGGGTGGAGTTGAGGCGCACGCTGACAAGAGTGCAATTGCGATAGTGGTGAGCAGGAGGCAGATTCCCCTATTGCTAATGTAAAAGCCATTACGGGGAATAATTAAAATAAGGTTCACCAATTGATTTTATAGATAAATTCGATGGGATGGACGATATAAAGAGGCGAGAAAAATGACAACAGCATATATAAGCCACAGCGATTTTTTAAGGCATGAAATGGGCAGTCATCACCCGGAGTGCCCAGAGCGCATTCAGGCAATTGAAGATCAACTCATTTTGAGCCGCGTCGATAGCTTTCTAAAGCGGATTGAGCCCCCACTGGCTACAACCGAGCAAGTTGAGCTCGTCCATAGTGCCGATCACGTGGAATATGTCACTGGCCACTCACCAACATCGGGTTACTTTATGCTCGATGGTGACACCATCATGAACCCGGCAACCTTGACCGTGTCATTGCGCGCCGCAGGCGCTGCTATTGCGGGTGTCGATGCGGTCATGAAAGGCGAAGTTGAAAATGCATTTTGTGCAATCCGCCCACCTGGCCATCATGCGGAGCCCACACGCTCAATGGGTTTCTGCGTTTTTAATAATATTGCGATTGCGGCGCGTTACGCCATCAGTGCGTATGGCATTGAGCGGGTGGCCATTATTGATTTTGATGTCCACCACGGCAATGGCACTGAGGCGGCATTTTATGATGATCCTAAAATTCTGATGTGCAGTTTTTTTCAACACCCCTTCTATCCATACAGCGGCTTAGAGCATTCCGACAATATGGTGAATATGCCGATGCCCGCCTCGACCAAAGGGGATGTGGTTCGCAAGATGATTATTGAAACCTGGCTGCCACGCTTAAGGGCTTTTCAACCCGAGTTAATCTTGATCTCTGCAGGCTTTGATGCCCACCGCGAGGACGATTTAGGTCAAATGGGCTTAGTCGAGGATGATTACGTTTGGATGACCCAGCGCCTCAAAGAGATTGCTAAGGAATCGGCTGGCGGCCGCATTGTGAGCTGCCTTGAGGGAGGCTATAACCTATCTGCTTTAGGGCGTAGTGTGGTGGCTCACGTAAAGGCTTTAGCAGACCTCTAGGCGCTCAAGCCCAACACCCCGCGGGCGAGTAAAATAGAATTTATTTACCCCATAGAAGAGACAAGAAAGTACCATGAAAATTCTGGTTGCGGTGAAGCGCGTTGTTGATTACAACGTCAAGATTCGAGTTAAATCTGACCAGTCCGGTGTTGACACCGCGAATGTGAAGATGAGCATGAATCCGTTTGATGAAATTGCAGTTGAAGAGGCCATTCGCTTGAAAGAGGCCGGCATTGCAAACGAGATCGTGGTTTTCTCGGCAGGGAGTCAGCAGTGCCAGGAGACGCTCCGAACTGCGCTAGCCATTGGCGCCGATCGCGCCATCTTGGTTGAAACCGAGGTTGATTTACAGCCCTTGGCGGTAGCGAAGTTACTGCAAGCCGTGTGCGCCAAAGAGCAGCCTCAATTGATTATTTTGGGTAAGCAGGCCATTGATGATGACAGCAATCAGACCGGTCAAATGTTGGCAGCCCTGATGGATCTTCCACAAGCCACCTTTGCATCGAAAGTGGCTTTTGTAGACGGCACACTAAACGTGACCCGCGAAGTCGATGGCGGTCTAGAAACCATTTCCATGGCTTTGCCGGCGGTGATTACCACCGATTTGCGCCTGAATGAGCCGCGTTACGTTACTTTGCCCAACATCATGAAGGCAAAGAAAAAAGAATTGGAAATCATCAAGCCCGATGCATTGGGGGTTGACGTTACTCCGCATCTGAAAACCATCAAAGTAGAAGAGCCGCCAAAACGGAAAGCTGGCATCCTCGTCGCTGACGTTGCTGCGCTGGTGGATAAATTAAAAAACGAAGCGAAGGTAATTTAAATGGCCGCACTTGTATTAGCTGAACACGATAACCAGATCCTTAAGGCGGCTACCTTAAATACCGTAACGGCTGCCCTTGCTTGTAGCCCAGAGGTTGATATTTTGGTGGCTGGCAGTAATGCCGATGCTGTAGCAACTGCCGCAGCGGCGATTCCGGGTGTTCGCAAAGTTATTTTGGTTGATGATCCAGCATTGCTTGATCAACTGGCTGAGCCAGTGACAGCACAAGTTTTAGCGCTGTCCAATGGCTATGAGCATCTCTTGGCAGCAGCAACTGCCCATGGCAAGAATGTGATGCCGCGGGTTGCTGCCAAATTAGATGTGGCTCAGGTATCCGATATCACGCACGTGATTAGCGCCGATACCTTTGCACGGCCCATCTACGCTGGAAATGCCATCGCTACAGTGCAGTCCCTGGATGCCACTAAAGCATTGACCGTACGCACCACGGGTTTTGATGCGGCCAGCGCTACTGGTGGAAATGCACCGGTTGAAAAATGCAATGCCTCTCCTTGTGTGAGCGGCGCTACTTTTGTGGGTCGCGACTTAAGTAAGTCGGATCGCCCTGAGTTAACGGCTGCAAAAATAATCGTATCGGGCGGACGCGGTTTGGGTTCGGGCGAAAAATACCAAGAGTTAATAGCGCCGCTGGCGGATACGCTGGGAGCCGCTTTGGGCGCATCGCGTGCAGCGGTTGATGCGGGTTACGTTCCCAACGATTACCAAGTCGGCCAGACCGGTAAGATTGTGGCACCCGACTTGTATGTCGCAGTCGGAATCTCCGGGGCCATTCAGCACTTGGCTGGCATGAAAGACTCGAAAGTCATTGTGGCGATCAACAAAGACGCCGAGGCACCGATTTTCGGTGTCGCTGACTACGGCTTGGTTGCGGATTTGTTTACAGCCGTGCCGGAATTAACGAAGGCTTTAGAAAAGTAAATGCATTTTCAGTGGGGCTGCTTAGTAGCCCCATTTTTTACTGCGATAACTTGCGCGCTTCAATCAATTGAGAAATAAAGAATTGCTCAAATGCAATTGCAAAAAAGCTCATCATTAAGGCAGCGCCAAACACCAAACTAAAAATCACTAGCAGAATAGTCGACCAGCCAGTTTTCGTTGCCTTTTCTGGCGAAATACCGGGATTGAATTCAGCATCCCATCGCTCGCCACTGCGAAGACCGTATGCAATGTTGGTTAAGAAGCTAGCTTCAATCGAGATAAAGCCTAGGGTCAATAAAAACCAGCCAGCAAATGAGCCGAGTTCGGTTGTGCTTAAGATGATCCAGCCACTAATGCCGCCAATGATGGCTGCGAATTGCAGCCAACCCCAATAGGATTTCAGCCCCTGCAAGTAAAGGCAATTAAAGCCAGCGCCAGGGAAAAAGAAACCTAATGCGCAAAATAATAATTTAGACCGAATCATGGTGTTGCATCCTTATACTCACTTCAATTTACCACTTTGCACAAAACGCAGTACATTCTGATCGCGTCCAATCAGGAGCAGGCGATCGTCGTCACGCACCAAGCGTTGATAGTCATTCAGTTGATATAAAAATGCGCTTTCTAGTTCCATGCGATCCGCAGAGCAGGCCATGCGGGTGCTGGCAATCTTGTCAATACTGATGCCGCGCGGATCTTCTGTTATCTGCGCTGTAAAACGGTTGCATCCAGAAAAACCACTCACTGAATTCGTGCGGGCATCGAATTGAATTGCAATCGCTGGCATAGTGCCGTCTGAAGGTAGGGGGCGTGGTCGAACCTCACCTTTGCTATTGGGCGCCAAACTCCAGCGCTCTAGCACCCAAGTGCCGCTGAGTTCAATTGCCGGCGGACTAGTTCTAGCATTGCAGGGCGGTAATACCTGGGCGCAGCCAACAAGGAGGCTGAGGACCCCAAGACCAGAAATACGGACTAGGCGAGAAAAATGTAAATTCCGTATTTGTGCCATTATTTTCATTTAACCCATTGTTTTTATTGATATTTTATACAATTTACTGCTGCGCTTGCTTTACTTCATGTGCTAAGGGTGGATCAAGGCCCGCTTTTCGTCTAGAATATATGGTTTCCTGCTGATCATTGCGTCAGTAAGAGTTCACGATTTAGCACCGATTTCATTGGGTTGTATTCAACCTGTTTTAACTACCGATTTTAAGGAATAAGTATGGTCGTCATTCGACTGGCACGCGGCGGTTCAAAAAAACGCCCTTTTTATAGCATTGTTGCAACCGATAAGCGCAATCGTCGCGATTCGAATTTTATCGAGCGCATTGGTTATTTCAACCCATCTGCTGCTGAGTCAGAGCAGGCAATGCGGGTTGCTCAAGATCGCTTGACCTATTGGACTGGCGTCGGCGCACAAATTTCACCAACCGTGAAACGCTTGATTAAAGATCATCCTGCTGCCTAAACTGCTGCGCATTTTGCGTTAGTACAGTTTTTACACAGCATTGTTTTTTTAAGGGAGGGTGTTGAATGAGTTCAGCTCTCCCACAAGACCTAGTCGAACTAGGTCTCATCCAAGATGCGCAAGGCCTGCGGGGCCAGATTAAAGTAAGACCCTTTTCATCTGATCCTGTAGCGCTGCTATCAACTAAATCCATTTGGCTTTCCCTCTTAAGTCCGCAGCTTAGTCGTGGTGCTAGCATTCCGGAAGCGCCAAGGCAGTATGCGGTGAGCAGCGCCAAGCTCCATAGTGGGTTTGTTGTGATGGGGCTCGAAGGTATTGTTGACCGTGATCAGGCCTTGGCCGTTAAAGGAGCAAGGCTTTTGCTGAGCCGCGCGGCATTTCCGCAGGCAGAATCCAGCTCTTATTACTGGGTTGATTTAGTGGGCTGTCAGGTCATTGGTAACGGGCAATTGCCACTGGGGCTTGTCACTGAAATAAGTGAGAATGGCGCGCATGCCATCATGACCGTGCAGGGCAGCGATCGCATCCATTTAATTCCCTTTGTTCCTGAGATCGTTCAGGATGTGGATTTGACTCAAAAACAGATAACCGTCCTATGGGACGCCGATTGGTGAAGTATTTTCTTTTGGGGCACGTGTGCGCTTTGACGTTGTAAGCCTTTTTCCGGAGATGTTCTCCGCTTTAACGGAGTGGGGGGTGACTGGCCGAGCCTATCAGCGCGGCCTTAGCTCTCTGCGCCTTTGGAATCCGCGGGACTATGCCCACGATTCCCGTAAAACCGTCGATGACCGTGCCTATGGCGGCGGCCCTGGTATGGTCATGATGGCAAAGCCACTGGAAGATACGGTGGAGGCCATCAAAGCCGAGCACCAATCGAGTGGTATCCAATCTGGCCCAGTTTGCCTGCTCGCACCCCAAGGTGAG
>CALRRC020000053.1:0-5843 GCA_943370515.1 Erythrobacter sanguineus
ATATGCCGCAATGGGTCTGGGCGCTTTCATCGATCATTTTGATGGGACTCATCAACATGATTGCGGTTCGGCTATTTGGGGAATTTGAGTTTTGGTTTTCCTTAATTAAAGTCGTCGCCATCATTGCTTTGATTGCCATGGGAGCAGCAGTTGTGTTCTTTGGCTTTACTAATGACTGGGTACCACTGGGTTTTGATAACTTGTGGATTCATGGCGGATTCTTTCCCAATGGAATTGGCGGTCTGTTGATGTCCTTGCAGATGGTCCTCTTTGCCTACGTTGGTATTGAAATGATTGGCCTCTCCGCTGGCGAAGCCGAGAATCCCAAGAAAACCATTCCGATGGCAATTGACTCACTCGCATGGCGAATCTTGATCTTTTATATGGGCGCCATCTTGGTTATCTTGGCGATCTTTCCGTGGAACGAGGTAGGTCAACAGGGCAGTCCCTTTGTGGTGATGTTCGAGCGTTTGGGTTTGCGCGAAGCCGCGGGCATTGTCAATTTCGTGGTGATAACAGCAGCGCTGTCTTCATGCAACGCCGGTATTTTCAGTGGCGGACGTTTGTTGTATTCCCTGTCCATCAATGGCTATGCCCCTGAAAAGTTTGCCCACCTCTCTGAGAATGGCGTGCCACACCGGGCTGTGATGGCCGCTGTGATGGTGCCGATGGTTGGCGTTGTGCTGAACTACTTTGTTCCAGATAAGGCATTCCAGTATGTGATGGCGGCTGTGACTTTCATCGGATTGATGGTTTGGATTGCCATTCTGTATACCCAAATGCGTTTCAGAAAATCACTGACTCCGGCGCAAGCGAAGAGTCTGACTTATCGCACGCCATGGTGGCCTTACTCCTCCTGGTTTGCCCTTGCCTTCATTGTGCTTGTCATTGTGTTGATGGGCTTGCATGAGGACGCACGCGCCGCTTTGATCTTGGGTCCGTGCTTATTGGTGGTCTATTGCGCTATGTATTACGTCTTAGGCCTGCATCGTAAAAATAAACTGAAATAAGGAGCATCACATGATTATTGGCGTACCAACCGAAGTAAAAGACAATGAATTTCGGGTCGGCTTGACCCCAGGTAATGTCAGTGGCTTAGTGGCTGCGGGTCATGCTGTGTTAATTCAGCGTGGCGCTGGTCAGCAGATTGGCCTGACGGATGAACTTTATCGCTCTGCTGGCGCTTCTTTAGTGGAGAGCGCAACTGAAGTATATGCAAAGTCGCAATTGGTCGTAAAGGTAAAAGAGCCGCAGCCGCAAGAATGCGCGATGTTACGTGAAGACCAAATTCTCTTTACCTATCTTCACCTTGCTCCAGATCCATTGCAAACCAAAGCACTGCTCAGTTCCGGATCGAGCTGCATTGCCTATGAGACCGTGACTTCACGCGCTGGCACCTTGCCTTTGTTAGCGCCGATGAGTGAAGTGGCGGGGCGCATGTCCATTCAGGCAGCAGCAGCGCAAATGGAAAAGAGCCATGGGGGACCTGGCATCTTATTAGCCGGTATTCCGGGGGTGGCAGCGGCGAAGGTGGTTATTTTGGGCGCGGGCGTAGTCGGTCGAAACGCCTTGCAGATGGCTGTTGGCATCGGAGCAGATGTCTGCATCATCGATAAAGATCTGGATCGTTTACGTCAAATCGATGCTGCTTACGGCAATCGCGTTCGTACCTACTATTCCGATCCCTTATCAATCGAGCGTGAGGTGTATGCAGCCGATGTCGTGATTGGCGCAGTTCTCCTACCAGGAGGTGCAGCACCGAAATTAGTCAGTGCCAGCATGGTGTCTAAGATGAAGCCAGGAGCGGTTGTGGTGGATGTTGCAATTGATCAGGGCGGCTGCTTTGAAACATCAAGACCAACTACGCATAGCGATCCAAGTTATTTGGTGGATGGCGTGATTCATTATTGCGTCGCCAATATGCCGGGGGCAGTCGCGCGCACGTCGACCTTTGGTTTGACCAATGCAACCTATCCGTTTGTGGAGGCTTTGGCCAATCGGGGTTTAGTAGCTGCTCTGAACCAGGATGTGCATTTGCGTAATGGTCTAAATGTGCATCGCGGCCAGTTGGCCTCAGAGCCAGTTGCGAGCGCTCAACAGCTGGATTTTATTCCAGCAGTTGAGTTATTGGCAGCGTAATACAGGGTAGTTAGTAATGCGAAGACAGCGGCTTAGCTCAGGTCGGTAATGAGCGAAGCCAATGTCTCGTGCGGTAAGGTTTTAACGTGCATGGGGTACTCTTTGTGATCGCAGCCCACCATCATTTGCGCGCCTGCTTTGAGGGCCTTAATCATGTCGGGCGTGAGTTCAAAGCGCATGAAATGCACTGCGGATGTTTTTTCCGCGGTCGAGCGCTCAAGATCCTCATCAGCTAAAGCGTAAACGCGCGGCTGACCTTCGACTTCGATAAAGATCTTGTCTTCAATCCCAACCAACTTAGCTAAAGCAACCTTGCGATCACCTTCATTGGGGTACTCGAGCATCATGGTGGCTTTGAAGTTGGTGCCATCGGGAACCAGTGGATTGTAGGCATCGAGTTCATCTTGAATGCCTTCTTCTTCAAAGGTTTTTTCAACTCGCAGCATCTCGTGAATCTGATAACGCATTAAGAATTCGTTTTCAAAAATCATCGTGAGGTGCTCGCCCAAGTGGACGGTGCGAATACGGCGCTCTTGAATCGCTTTCTCCCGAATTTCCGGGCGATCCTTGTGGTACGCCTCCAAACTTAAGAGGCTATCGCGGGTAATTTTTGCCATGGTGCTTATATTCCTGTATTCAGTTTGTATTCAATCGATCGGTTTAGAGACCGTAGGCTTTTGCCATTAAGGTGAGAGGATGTGCCATCGCCGACTTGGGTAGACCCAACTCTTCCATGCCTTGCGCAATGTGGTGACCGGCGAGCTGGCAATCGGAGCTGATGTAATCAGGCTCATTCTCAGCCATACCCTTAAACACGGGCTTACCAATCTTCATGGCCATAGCGTGAAACTCTTTTTTCACGCCCCATGTGCCCGAGTGGCCTGAGCAACGCTCGACTACATTCACTTCGGTACCCGGAATCATCTTCAGTGCTTCAGCGGTTTTTTGCCCGACGTTTTGTACGCGCGAGTGGCAGGCAACGTGGTAGCTCACATGACCCAATTCGGTTTTGTAATCGGTCTTGAGTAAGCCATCGGAGTTACGTGCAACTAAATACTCAAATGGATCCCACATGGCTTGCTTGACCAATTGAACGTCTGCATCGTCTGGGAACATCAGTGGCAGTTCTTGCTTGAACATCAAGGTGCATGACGGAATTGGGGTCAGGATGGCATACCCTTCTTTTGCTAATTTAGCCAACTTGGGAATGTTCTTGTTTTTGTTTTCTTCAACCGACTCCAAGTCACCTAATTCCAATTTCGGCATACCGCAGCAGGCTTCTTTATCGACCAGCTCATACGGAATTTGGTTGTGCTGCAGAATTTTGATCAAGTCTTGACCAATGCCCGGCTCGTTGTAGTTCACATAGCACGTGGCATAAATCGCCACTTTACCTGGCGTCTTATTGCCATCCTTAACAGGGAACGCAGTGGATTTCTCAGCCACTTGCGGGAAGGTTTTTGCTGCGTATTCTGGAATCCAAGCCTTCTTATCGACGCCCAGTGCCCCTTCCATCACCAAGCGGGCAACCCCAGTTTGGTTAATGGCATTGACCGCTTGCGTGACGATCGGAATGCCGGCAAAGTGACCCAGCTTGTCCGTTGAGGACAAGAGCTTATCGCGGAACGTGGTTTTATCTTCCTTAAAGGCAACGGCTTTGGCGCGCAACATGAGGTGTGGGAAATCCAGGTTCCAAGGGTGTGGTGGAACATAGGGGCACTTGGTCATGTAGCAGACGTCGCACAAATAACATTGGTCGACAACCGCCTGGTAGTCTGCCTTTTGTACTTGCTCGACTTCACCATCTTCCGTGGCGTCGATAAGGTCAAAGAGGGTGGGGAAGGAGCCGCACAAGCTTAAGCAACGACGGCAGCCATGGCACAAATCAAATACCCGCTCCATCTCTGCTTCGAGGTTGTCGCGGTCATAGAACTCTGGATTTTTCCAGTCTAAGGGGTGCCGGGTTGGGGCCTCTAAACTACCTTCGCGTGTGCTCATTTACTTCCTCATTTATATTGATTGGTCTTACTGGCAAGTTGGTATGCTTACCGCTGGTATTTGGGATTACCCTTAGTTTAGGGGCTTGTTGCTCAATAGCCAAATTGTATTAATTAAGGTTATCGATAGAAATTAACTAAATAATTGGGCTAAATGGACTTTTCTGCTGTATTTCTCTCTACTGGGGTGGTGCTGCTTGCTGAAATGGGGGATAAAACCCAGCTTTTATCTTTAATGTTGGCGGCACGCTACCCCCGTCAAGCCTTGCCGATTATTGCTGGGATTCTCGTGGCCACATTGGCCAATCATGCCTGTGCGGCTTATTTCGGTCATTTAATTGCCGCTTTCTTAAGTCCCGATGCCATGCGCTGGATTTTGGGCGTGGGCTTTTTGGCGATCGGTTTCTGGCTTTTGATTCCGGATCGTCTAGACGAGGCCGGGGGCACGCGGGTTAAAAATGCCGCTTGGCCGGTTTTTCTACTGACCACGGGTTTATTTTTTATGGCGGAGATGGGTGATAAGACCCAAATTGCCACGATTGCCCTTGGCGCGCGCTACGACGATGTGATTGCCGTCACCATTGGCACTACCCTAGGGATGATGCTCGCCAATGCGCCCGCCGTGTGGATTGGCACTAAATTTACCAAGCGCGTTCCAATCAAATGGGTACATACCGTTGCTGCCGTTGTCTTTATAGCGATTGGTATCTTGACGCTGCTCTACGGTTAATTCACTTGACTGCAAGGGCATAAAATCAGAATATGAAAACCGACCTCGCCCCTTCCTTTCAGCGCCTTGCATATTGCCCGCCTCCATTTTTATTTGGGCAAGTCGATTTAGACATTGCTCTCGATCCCGTCAAGACGATTGTTAAAAGTCGCATAGAGGTATTACCAAATCCCGCGAATGCATTGGCGCAAGCATCTTCCTTAATCTTGCATGGGATTGATCTCGAGTTCATGAGTTTGCGCATCAATGGCACGCCACACCGCCATTTTGAATTAACGCCCGAGACCCTAACGATTCACTCACTGCCGGGAGAGGGTGCAGCGCCATTTACGCTCGAAGTTATATCAATCTGCGTGCCCGCAAAAAATACCTCCCTGATGGGTCTGTATATATCGAATGGTAATTTTTTTACCCAATGCGAGGCAGAGGGTTTTCGGAAAATCACCTATTTCTTAGATCGCCCCGATGTCATGGCCCGCTATCGCGTCACCTTACGCGCGATTAAGGCAGATTTCCCAGTACTCCTAGCAAACGGTAATCTGGTTGCCACAGAAGAACTGCCCAACGGTTGGCATAGCGCTATTTGGGAAGACCCGTTTCCGAAGCCATCGTATTTATTTGCCTTGGTCGCCGGGAAGTTAGCCTGCATTGAGGAGAGCATTACCACGGGTAGCGGAGCTACGAAGCTCCTGCAGATTTGGGTGGAGCCGCAGGATTTACCCAAAACCCGTCATGCCATGGATTCATTGATTCATTCGATCCGCTGGGATGAGGCGCGTTATGGCTTGGAGCTCGATTTGGATCGCTTCATGATTGTTGCCGTGGGCGATTTCAATATGGGCGCGATGGAAAACAAGGGCCTCAATATTTTTAATACGAAGTATGTGCTTGCGCAGCCTGAGACGGCTACCGATACGGACTTTGCCAATATCGAAAGCGTCGTCGCGCACGAGTATTTTCATAACTGGACCGGTAAT
>CALRRC020000054.1:0-5773 GCA_943370515.1 Erythrobacter sanguineus
TCAGCGCCTTGATGCAGTAGTGTGCCTTGTCTAAACTGACCCCTAGCTCGTTAGCGAGCTCACGCTGGGTCAGCCCTGGGCGGCTTTCAACGGCGCGCACTACTTGGAGGTGGATTTCGTTTAGGTGAGATGGGGAGGTCAAGTAATTGGGCTTGAAATTAGCAAGTTGTTGATTGTTGTATTTAATTGAGTCCTACTTTTATAAGAGCTATAAGCGTCTTATTCAATTTTATAACAAATAATTTTCCCTTTTGGATTGAGGGGAATGGCCTTATTTAAGACATAAATAAGGCCATAAATGGCTTTTAAGATCTTAAAAATCAAGTTTTATGCTTTTTTGATAATTTACCCCCTGTTTTTCATGCCTTTTGAGTCTTTTTTGCGTACTTTCTGATGCAAAGTGCCACTTTTAGCTTTTTTGAATGGGTTTCGCTACCGATTGGGATGGTTTGGTTCTGTATTGATCCGATTTTTGCTCCGCTATTCACTAGCTTTTTCAAGCAATTATTCATGCAAGCCACTGATTCTTTTCCTATTTACTCCCTTCAAATGCCGCAAAGCACCATTCCTCGGATTGAAGGAGCTTATGCCCCGGCAACAATTCGGGCTTATTTTGCTGACTTTGCTGCATTTATTACCTTTTGTGATTTATACAATCAATTCGCTTTGCCCGCTAATACTGGGATTACTTCCGATTTTATTCGTCATATCAGCACCTCTGGAGGATCATCGACCAGTGTTCGGCGGGCAATGGTAGCGATTTCCGCCGTACATCTTTTACATCGCCTTGCCGATCCCACCAAAGATCCGGAAGTACGCATTGCAATGAAGCGCATGCATCGCACTCTCGGAGGATCGGCTAATCAAGCATATGGTATCTAGCATGATCTTTTAATTTACTATTAGCAAATGTGGGGGGCTCTATCAAGGGCTTACGGGATGCGGCGCTATGGCAACTGGCCTACGACACGCTGTGCCGTCATAGCGAGTTAGTCACCCTGCGAATGGATGATGTAATGGCGGCGCCCCACGGTGACGGAATGCACTACAGCATGTTGCTGCGTAAGAGTAAGGTGGATAAAGAAGCGCGCGGACGCTACTTGCCCCTGCGGGCTCAAATAATGCTCTCGATAGAGCAATGGACTAATGCTGCCAAACTTAGTGAAGGACCCATCTTGCGGAGCATTGATCGGGGCGAGAATATCGGTAGCGCTCTTGGTACGAGGCAAATCAGCTGCATCCACAAACTACTAGCTCTGCAAGCTAGTCTTGACTCTGATCTGATCGCTAAAATCAGTAGGCACTCCTATCTGGCTTGGGCGGCGCAAGTTTTATTAGCACGGCGCCAGCATGCCGACCATCATGCAGCGGGGTGGATGGAGTAAATCCGATACAGTAATGCGTTACCTCGACCAATTTAGGTCGCTAGAATAGCCGCAGCAGCCTATCTGCTTACCATATCCAACAATTATGATTGCGGGTTACTAACAAGTTGCGCTTTGATTTTAGGAATGAGATGGCGACCTAATGCAATCAGAAATCCTAAGAATAGCCCCCCCAATAAACCCGCAGCAAGTGAAACCCGCTTCTTAGGTGAAATAGGAAAGTCGCTAACATAAATGGGCGCCACTAATCGCGTTGCCCTATTGGTATTGCTTGCAATAACATTTTGTAATGCCGTGATTTCATCGAGCAAATAGCGAATCTCATCGCGAGTAGAAAGGTATGCTGCGCTCATCACTGATCCGGATTTATCTGCTTTTAGTACCAAATCCTTAGCTTTCTCGAGTCGGGCTTCATCATCTGCTAATTTAATCTTGGCCTCTGCAATATAAGGGCTGATGATTTTATCTTGCGACATTTTTACTAAATCAAAGATTGCATTGGCACACTGCTGCGCACCCTTTGGATTGCTGGCAGTTGTTTTGAGTTCGACTACATTTGGCACGCCCTTTGGCTGACTTAACTTAATCGATTTTGCCAAAATACTAGTTGCATTCTCTTTTCCATCTAGACCGCATGCAGAAATCGTTGCAGGGGTAAAAGAGGTTGGGAAAGACATGCGCGCAATTAGCAAGTTGGGCTCTTCGATATTGACGCCCAATGGGTTTATGTTGTTGTTGTTGTTGTTGTTGTTGGCAGCAGTACTAATCTGCGCCATCTGAATTTGAGCGATAGCTTGATATTGCTTGGGAGCTATCAGTAAATAGATTATGGCGGCAGAAAGACCGATGACCCCAAATATGGTGATAATTTTCCAAGAGCGCTTTAAGAAAAGCAGAATATCAAGAAGGGATATTTCGTCCTCCTGATTTGAGGGCGCATTGTTAAGTTGGTTATTATGTGACATATGTATAGAAATCTTCTTTTTCGCTAGCGTAGTGGATTATCTCACGCAAAAACAGAGATTCAAATGCCCTGAAGAGAGGGATAAGTTATGTGCGCTTAAGCATTTCAGCGTAGGCTGCTGCCAAGCCCTCTTTGAGCCCCACCTTTGCTTGCCACCCAAGGCTATTTAACTTACTAGAGTCCATCCACTTTCTTGGGGTTCCATCCGGTTTACTTACATCAAAACCAATTGACCCTTCATAACCCACCGCCTCACCGACTGCTGTTGCCAGCTCAGCAATTGTGACATCACTACCAAAGCCAACATTAATGTGACTTTGCATGGGATCAGTTTGCTCATCATAGGTTTTTTTGTCTAGCTCCATCACAAATACCGAAGCAGCTGCCATGTCGTCAACGTATAAGAACTCACGCCTTGGGGTGCCGGTACCCCAGATAACTACCTCAGGTGCGTTACTCACCTTTGCTTCATGAAATCTCCTTATGAGCGCTGGAATGACGTGACAATTTTCCGGATGGTAATTGTCCCCAGGACCATATAAATTGGTCGGCATGACTGAGCGGTAATCGATTCCGTGAGAGTTCCCATACTGACGGTTATAGCTCTCACAAAGCTTAATCCCCGCAATCTTTGCAATCGCGTAGGGCTCATTGGTGGATTCCAACTTGCCTGTAAGCAAGGCGTCTTCACTCATTGGTTGCGGAGCTAACTTAGGGTAAATGCAGCTCGAACCTAAAAAGAGGAGTTTTTTGACCCCGCTCATAAATGCCTGATGAACGATATTGGCCTCCATCATCAGGTTTTCATAAATGAACTCTGCAGGAAAGGTATTGTTGGCATAAATACCGCCTACCTTTGCAGCAGCTAGATAAACTTGATCGGGCTTTTCAGTTTCAAAGAATGCTTGCACTGCAGCCTGGTTGGTGATATCTAACTCTGCATGCGTACGGGTGATAATATTGCTAAAGCCCTTCGCCTCCAAGTTCCGAACAATGGCTGAGCCCACCATACCGCGGTGACCTGCGACATAGATCTTGGTATTTATATCGGTACCCATGTTCTTTGTGTGCTTTTCTTTCAATTTTTTTATTATGCTTTTATCTTTTTTATTTTCTTTGCTTAGTTCTCTTTGCCCACTGCCACCGAGTAGCCATGCTTTTTCAGCAAAGCATGTTGCCTAGCCTTATCCAAGTCGTTATCCACCATCTCTTCAATCATTTGATCAAGCGTAATCTCGGGTACCCAGCCGAGCTTTTCTTTGGCTTTCGTAGGGTCACCCAAGAGGGTTTCGACTTCGGTGGGACGGTAGTAGCGGGGATCGATTTGCACAATCACATCACCCACTTTTAAGGCTGGGGCTTTGTTACCCTCGATCTTGGTAATAATGGCTTTTTCATTCTCGGCAGCGCCTTCAAACTTCAATGTGATACCCAGTTGCTTGGCACTGCGGATGATAAATTCACGCACGGTAAACTGCACACCCGTCGCAATCACAAAATCATCCGGTTTATCTTGCTGGAGCATAAGCCACTGCATGCGCACGTAGTCTTTGGCATGGCCCCAGTCGCGCAAGGCATCGATATTACCCATGTAGAGACACTCTTCTAGACCCTGGGCAATATTGGCTAGGCCCCGCGTTACTTTACGGGTCACAAAGGTTTCGCCGCGGCGCTTGGACTCATGGTTAAAGAGGATGCCGTTGCAGGCATACATGCCATAGGCCTCACGGTAGTTCACGGTGATCCAATAGGCGTAGAGCTTAGCGACCGCATAGGGGCTTCTGGGATAAAAAGGTGTGGTTTCTTTTTGGGGGATTTCTTGCACTAAGCCATAGAGCTCAGAAGTCGAGGCTTGATAAAAGCGGGTTTTCTTCTCCATACCCAAAATCCGAATAGCCTCCAAAATACGCAGGGTTCCCATGCCATCCACATCGGCCGTGTATTCGGGGGACTCAAACGAGACAGCGACGTGGCTTTGCGCGCCCAGGTTGTATATCTCATCGGGCTGGCACTCTTGAATAATCCGTACCAAATTACTGGTATCCGACAGATCGCCATAATGCAGAACTAAATCCCGATGATTAACGTGTGGATCTTGATACAGATGGTCAATGCGGTCGGTATTAAAAGAGGATGCGCGGCGTTTAATGCCGTGCACAACATACCTTTTTTCCAATAAGAACTCGGCAAGGTAAGAGCCATCTTGGCCGGTAATACCGGTAATTAAGGCAACTTTTTGTTTACTCATTTTATTTCTCTTTAGTAATCTTAAACAGCATCAAGCTGAAGCGTTCAATTAAACTGCAATATGGCATGTATGAATCATCTCATTTTTGCATTCCGCTGAACTAACTACGTCCATACGTATCTTCAAAACGCACAATGTCGTCCTCGCCCAAATAGACACCCGACTGCACCTCAATAATCTCTAAAGGGGTTTTACCAGGATTGGCTAATCGATGTGTCTGTCCCTGCGGAATATAAGTACTTTGATTTTCGGTGAGCAAAATGACTTGATCTCCATTGGTAATTTCGGCAGTGCCCTTCACCACAATCCAATGCTCGGCACGGTGGTGATGCATTTGCAGCGATAAGCTGGCACCTGGCTTGACTTGAATGCGCTTTACTTTAAACCGCTCGCCTTCATCAACGCTGTCGTACCAGCCCCAAGGGCGGGCTACCTTGCGGTGCAGGTTCTTTTCTTCGCGCTGCTGCGTTTCTAGCTGATTAACGATGTGTTTGACATCTTGACTCTTGCTGCGATCTGCCACCAACACCGCATCTGCAGTCTCAATCACAATCACATTATCTAAGCCAACCGTACTGACTAACCGACTGCTGGCATGCACGAGTGAGTTGGTTGAGTTACTGAGCAATACATCGCCACTCGTTACATTGCCCTTGGCATCTTTATTACCTACCTGCCACACCGCATTCCAGGCACCTAAATCATTCCACCCTGCATTGAGTTCAACCATATTGACTTGGTAGTTACTGCCAGGGCATTTCTCAATCACAGCGTAATCAATCGACTCACTCGGAATAGCGCCAAACTGTTCTTTATTGGGGCGCACAAAGGGCGTGCTATCTGCCTGATCTTGGGTCTTTTGATCCCAGGCCTTTTGAGTGGCATCCAAAATATCAGGACGAAATTCTTTTAGTGCAGCTAGCCAGGTACTAGCCCGCAATACAAACATACCGCTATTCCAAAAGTAGTTGCCATCTTCTAAATAGGCTTTTGCCGTTTCTAAATTCGGCTTTTCTGCAAACTGCTCAACACTATATTCAGCAAAATTGCCTTTACTGACAGACCGCTTAATGTAGCCATAGCCCGTTTCAGGCGCAGTAGGTGTGACGCCTAAGATGGCAATCGTTTTATTACTGGTATCGCCCGCCACAACCGCGATGCAGTTTTGTAAGGCAT
>CALRRC020000055.1:0-5757 GCA_943370515.1 Erythrobacter sanguineus
TATGTCGCCTAAGTTGCCAATCGGGGTTGCGACCATATACAAAGTAGATGCTGGCAAGTCTTGCTGATTCAGAAAATCAGTCGACCATGTATTAGGCAAGCGAGTTGTAACCATGGGATTGATTATGCAGAAAAAAGCCAGCAGGCAGAAGGAATTCTTAGCGCATAACAGGCGACCATAAAGCCGATAAGAGAACCTTTGTTTGGCGCATAATATTGCTATGGATACAAAAACACTGAATCGGCTAAGCGAGCGAGCGTCCGCACATTTTTTAGAGAGCATTGCCGTAAAGCAAGAGGCACTAAAGTTGTTGCCAGAGCATGTTGCCCAAGGCGTGGTAGCCATGGTCAATTGCCTGCAGTCGGGTGGAAAAATATTGGCTTGTGGTAACGGCGGCTCTGCAGCAGATGCACAGCATTTTGCAGCAGAATTAGTGGGCCGTTTTGAGCGAGAGCGAAGGGAGTTGGCGGCGATAGCGCTCACGACAGATACGTCGATTTTGACCGCAATCGCCAACGACTATCACTACGATGAGATCTTTAGCAAACAGGTGCGTGGCCTTGGCAAAAAAGGCGACATTTTGCTGGCGATCTCAACATCAGGAAATTCAAAAAATGTGGTTGCGGCCATTGAAGCCGCTAAAAAAATTGGCATGCATGTCATTGCACTTACCGGCAATGGTGGCGGAAAAATTGCACATCTTTTGGGGGAGCACGACGTACATTTATGTGCCCCCTCTACTCGTACCGCGCGCATTCAAGAAACGCATTTAGTTTTACTGCACAGCCTGTGCGATGGTGTTGATCATCTACTGTTAGATTAATAAGGAAATCACATGACGAGCATGCTGAAGTGGTCTCTTGGGTTTATGGCAGCAGCACTCCTGAGTGGCTGCGGAATTTTAGCGGTTGGTACAGTAACCGGAACCACCACCATTCTTGCCGATCGCAGGTCTCCTGGCGTGCAAGCAATTGATGTCGGTATTCAGTTAGAGGCAGGCAATCATCTCATCAAGCGCTATGGCGATAATGCACACATTACAGTCACCTCATTTAATCAAAAAGTCTTGTTGACAGGTGAAGCAAAAGACGCCGATATCAAAGGTGGCGCGGGCGCGTATGTAAAAGAACTTAAAAATGTACGATCCGTTTTTAATGAAATTGTAATTGGGCCTAATAGTTCATTTACTGCGCGCGCGAACGATACGTATCTTGCGTCGCGCATCAAAACACAAATGATCTTTACAAACGAGCTTCCATCCAACTCGATGAATATTGTGGTTGAGGCAAGCAATGTTTATTTGATGGGTATTTTGACAAAAGCAGAAGCAGAGCGCGCCAAAAAAGTAGCAAGCAATACGAGTGGCGTCAAACAAGTATTCGTATTTTTTGACATCATTTCAGATGCGGAAAGACTGCGTCTTGAGCAAGAAGGCAAGGCAGATAGATCACAACCCAATACCAACGTAAACAATTAAGCCGAATGCGTTTTATAAAGCCAATGCCCATGCAAGCATGGGCATTTTTTATGGCTGGCTTTGCATCCCATAAAACCAACGCCAAATTTGCTTCGATTGTTTTAGGTTCGCCTTGAGTGCGTAATCGAGGTCGGCCATGTGTTCTTCCGATGCTTCACGCAAAATGCTTTGCGCATTTGCTGGCGGCAAAATCAAATACGCATCCGCATCACCGTAGGCAAATTCCACACGCATACCAAGCTTCTGCGCTAAGTGCATCATCGCCGTGTTTTTTGCTAAGCAATGCACAAATAAAGTGTCAATGTGTGTATTGCGTGCGTGGACAGCAGCGCGCGCCAAGAGTGCTGCACCAAGACCGTAATGGCGGCTATCGTGCAACACAGAAACTCCAAATTCAGCAGAGCGTGGACTGTCATTGGGAGATGGCACATAAGCAAGATGCGCTATGCCGACAAGATCCAGTGCGTGATTAAAAATACCAAACAGGGCATCGCGACTGAAATCCAGTTTTGCCACATAGCGCTCGATGACCGCATCCGATGTGGGCGAACCGAAGCGCAGGTGGCGATCGTCGGCCTCTAGGGACAAAAAATGCCGTAGTACGGCGGTACGATGGCTGTCGTCAAGCTCGCGGACCGGCGCTGCTGGATTGAGCGATAGCCTTGTGGTGCGGGCGGCGGCGGATGCGGGCGTCATTCAGACCACTCTAGCAGAACGGCTGGAATAAATCAGGGTTTTCCCTAGTTTATTTGCTCAGAACAAAAAGACAGAAGATTTTTAAAAATTCAGCAAAAAAAGTGTATTTCTTAACCTATTGATTTGTATGTGTATTTCAATAAACCTGTAAAAAAACATGCAAATATTAGGAAAAAGACTACGAAAGGTGTTGACAGCCCCCTACACTTCATGGCATAGTCTCACCTCTCTGCCGGAACATTTTTTATTTAAAGCGTTTTGGCCCTCTTTAAAAAATAGTCAATCGATAATTGTGGGTACTGAGTGAAAGCATCCAGTCCTTCGGGACAGATGTAAATAAACAGTACTCAATGTCAGTAAAAAGATTTGGTTGAAAAATCAAGTCAATTTCTAATATGAGTGCGACGAACCGCAAGGTTCACAGTGATTAAACTGAAGAGTTTGATCCTGGCTCAGATTGAACGCTGGCGGCATGCCTTACACATGCAAGTCGAACGGCAGCACGGGTGCTTGCACCTGGTGGCGAGTGGCGAACGGGTGAGTAATATATCGGAACGTACCTTATCGTGGGGGATAACGCAGCGAAAGCTGCGCTAATACCGCATACGCCCTGAGGGGGAAAGCGGGGGACCGTAAGGCCTCGCGCGATTAGAGCGGCCGATATCTGATTAGCTTGTTGGTGGGGTAAAAGCCCACCAAGGCGACGATCAGTAGCTGGTCTGAGAGGACGATCAGCCACACTGGGACTGAGACACGGCCCAGACTCCTACGGGAGGCAGCAGTGGGGAATTTTGGACAATGGGGGCAACCCTGATCCAGCAATGCCGCGTGAGTGAAGAAGGCCTTCGGGTTGTAAAGCTCTTTTGTCAGGGAAGAAACAGCAGCTCTAACACAGTCTGCGAATGACGGTACCTGAAGAATAAGCACCGGCTAACTACGTGCCAGCAGCCGCGGTAATACGTAGGGTGCAAGCGTTAATCGGAATTACTGGGCGTAAAGCGTGCGCAGGCGGTTATACAAGACAGGCGTGAAATCCCCGGGCTTAACCTGGGAATGGCGTCTGTGACTGTATGACTAGAGTGTGTCAGAGGGGGGTAGAATTCCACGTGTAGCAGTGAAATGCGTAGATATGTGGAGGAATACCAATGGCGAAGGCAGCCCCCTGGGATAACACTGACGCTCATGCACGAAAGCGTGGGGAGCAAACAGGATTAGATACCCTGGTAGTCCACGCCCTAAACGATGCCGACTAGTTGTTGGGAATTTACATTCTCAGTAACGTAGCTAACGCGTGAAGTCGGCCGCCTGGGGAGTACGGTCGCAAGATTAAAACTCAAAGGAATTGACGGGGACCCGCACAAGCGGTGGATGATGTGGATTAATTCGATGCAACGCGAAAAACCTTACCTACCCTTGACATGTCACTAACGAAGTAGAGATACATTAGGTGCCCGTAAGGGAAAGTGAACACAGGTGCTGCATGGCTGTCGTCAGCTCGTGTCGTGAGATGTTGGGTTAAGTCCCGCAACGAGCGCAACCCTTGTCTTTAGTTGCTACGCAAGAGCACTCTAAAGAGACTGCCGGTGACAAACCGGAGGAAGGTGGGGATGACGTCAAGTCCTCATGGCCCTTATGGGTAGGGCTTCACACGTCATACAATGGTGCATACAGAGGGTTGCCAACCCGCGAGGGGGAGCTAATCTCAGAAAATGCATCGTAGTCCGGATCGTAGTCTGCAACTCGACTACGTGAAGCTGGAATCGCTAGTAATCGCGGATCAGAATGTCGCGGTGAATACGTTCCCGGGTCTTGTACACACCGCCCGTCACACCATGGGAGTGGGTTTTGCCAGAAGCCGTTAGCCTAACCGCAAGGAGGGCGACTGCCACGGCAGGGTTCATGACTGGGGTGAAGTCGTAACAAGGTAGCCGTATCGGAAGGTGCGGCTGGATCACCTCCTTTCTAGAAAAAAGATGCCGTAGCTTTAGTGCCCACACTTATCGATTGACAACAAAAGCCACGGGTCTGTAGCTCAGCTGGTTAGAGCACCGTCTTGATAAGGCGGGGGTCGTAGGTTCAAGTCCTACCAGACCCACCACCATAAGCAATACAGACTTAGTGGGTCGATGGGGGATTAGCTCAGCTGGGAGAGCACCTGCTTTGCAAGCAGGGGGTCGTCGGTTCGATCCCGTCATCCTCCACCATCATCTAAATGTCAAAACTAAGCGAATGCAGCACGTTTAGTTTTGCCATTTATGGCTGTTCTTTAAAAATTTGAGTAAGCAATGCGTTTGATGCATCTTTTGAGAGTGCATCAAACATAAGTAGTATGGGTAAAGATTGAATCATCAGTAATACAAGCAATAAGTTTTATTTGTTTGGATTACGGCGCAAACATGTCAGAAGTAGAAGTAAAACCTATAGCGTTTACTAGCAATGGTGCTCGTTATAGGATCAAGTGAATAAGTGCATGTGGTGGATGCCTTGGCGATTACAGGCGATGAAAGACGTTATAGCCTGCGATAAGCCCCGGGGAGCTGGCAAATAAGCTTTGATCCGGGGATTTCTGAATGGGGAAACCCGCCGCTTTTGCGGCACCCACATCTGAATACATAGGGTGTGTGGAGCGAACCTCGTGAACTGAAACATCTAAGTAGCGAGAGGAAAAGACATCAACCGAGATTCCCAGAGTAGTGGCGAGCGAAATGGGAAGAGCCTTCTAGTGATAGCTCAGTAATTAACAGAACGGAATGGAAAGTCCGACAATAAAGGGTGATAGTCCCGTATGTGAAAATTATTGGGTGGTACTAGGCTAGAGACAAGTAGGGCGGGACACGTGAAATCCTGTCTGAATATGGGGGGACCATCCTCCAAGGCTAAATACTCGTAATCGACCGATAGTGAACAAGTACCGTGAGGGAAAGGCGAAAAGAACCCCGGGAGGGGAGTGAAATAGATCCTGAAACCGCATGCATACAAACAGTAGGAGCCTCGTAAGGGGTGACTGCGTACCTTTTGTATAATGGGTCAGCGACTTACATTCAGTAGCAAGCTTAACCGGATAGGGAAGGCGTAGCGAAAGCGAGTCCGAATAGGGCGTTAGTTGCTGGGTGTAGACCCGAAACCAGTTGATCTATCCATGGCCAGGTTGAAGGTGCGGTAACACGTACTGGAGGACCGAACCCACTAACGTTGAAAAGTTAGGGGATGAGCTGTGGATAGGGGTGAAAGGCTAAACAAAACTGGAAATAGCTGGTTCTCTCCGAAAACTATTTAGGTAGTGCCTCGTGTATCACCGTAGGGGGTAGAGCACTGTCATGGTTGTGGGGTCCATTGCGGATTACCGCGCCATAGCAAACTCCGAATACCTATGAGTGCAAGCACGGGAGACAGACATCGGGTGCTAACGTCCGGTGTCAAGAGGGAAACAACCCAGACCGCCAGCTAAGGTCCCTAATATATGCTAAGTGGGAAACGAAGTGGGAAGGCTAAAACAGTCAGGAGGTTGGCTTAGAAGCAGCCATCCTTTAAAGAAAGCGTAATAGCTCACTGATCGAGTCGTCCTGCGCGGAAGATGTAACGGG
>CALRRC020000056.1:0-5699 GCA_943370515.1 Erythrobacter sanguineus
TTATGCAACCGAATCCAATACTGGTTTAAGTCAGGCTAGTGACAATAAATTAGGCTTTTTGGCCAATCTCAAAGTTAGCCAGCTTTTCTAAGGCGCGCACCATGGCTGAATGATCCCACGCTTTGCCGCCATGGGCTGAGCAGGAATTAAATAACTCCTGAGCGGTAGCGGTATTGGGTAAAGACACTCCCAATGCGCGTGCACTGTTGAGTGCCAAATTTAAATCCTTCTGATGCAACTCAATGCGGAATCCAGGATCAAAAGTACGCTTGACCATGCGCTCGCCATGCACTTCTAAAATTTTGGAACTCGCAAAGCCGCCCATTAACGCCTGGCGTACTTTGGCAGGGTCGGCACCGGCTTTGGCGGCGAATAACAGTGCTTCAGCTACCGCTTCAATGTTCAGGGCAACAATAATCTGATTGGCTACTTTAGCCGTTTGACCATCGCCATTACCGCCGACTAAATTAATGTTCTTACCCATTAATTCCAGCACGGGCTTAACGCGATTAAAGACGGCTTCATCGCCACCCAGCATGATCGACAAGGTTGCATTTTTTGCACCTACTTCACCACCAGAGACTGGTGCATCGAGATAATCGGCGCCCAGTGCATTAATCTTCTTTGCAAATTCTTTTGTGGCGATCGGCGATATGGAACTCATGTCCACAACGACTTTACCTTTGCCACCATTCGCTAAACCGCTAGCAATGCCTTTATCGCCAAACAGTACGCGCTCAACGTCAGGCGTATCTGGAACCATCGTAAAAATGATGTCGGCTTTCTCAGCAACTTCAGCCGGGCTTGCGCATTGAATCGCAGCTGATTTAGCAATTGCCTCCGGCACGTTGCTGCGCGTATTGACATAAACGGTATGGCCTCCAGCAACTAAATGGCCTGCCATGGGCGCGCCCATAATGCCAAGACCGACGAAACCGAGTTTGAGTTGTGACATGGTAGTTATCCTATTTGAGGTGATGGATTTTATTGTTGAGGTTTGCGGGACTGCAAAAGCAAATTATCTCGCAAAAGCAGAGCCCTATTCTTGATTGGAATGCCAAACTAGCTAATCAATATGGCAGCAGCGAATCTAAGCGAAGGTTTTTAACCAACCCAAGCCCGCTTCGGTTGTTGTTGCGGGTTTGTATTCGCAACCAATCCAGCCCTTATAGCCAATGCGATCGAGCATGGAAAAGATATAAGCGTAATTGATTTCACCGGTGCCAGGCTCGTTGCGGCCAGGATTATCAGCGAGCTGAATATGAGCAATTTTAGAAAGATGCTTCTGGATCGAATTGGCCAACTCACCCTCCATGCGCTGTGCATGGTAGATGTCGTATTGCAAAAACAAATTATCAGAACCAACTTCAGAAATGATGTCGATGGCTTGTTGAGTTCCGGATAAGAAGAAGCCGGGTATATCAAAGGTATTGATGGGCTCAATCAGAAGTTTGATATTGGCCTTTTTCAGCTCAGCGGCGGCGTACTTTAGGTTATCAATAAAGGTAGTCCGCAGTACATTGTGGGCAATACCTTCAGGCACTTTCCCGGCCAAACAATTAACTTGGGTCACGCCAAGTGCAGTGGCATATTCCACCGCATTGGATACGCCCTTACGGAATTCCTCAATGCGGTCTGGCAGACAAGCAATGCCGCGCTCACCGGCTTCCCAGTTTCCTGCAGGCAAATTGTGCAGCACCAAAGTCAGTTTATTTTGATCGAGTTTTGCCTTAATGTCAGCAACCGGAAATGCATACGGAAATAGAAACTCCACTGCTTTGAAGTTGGCTGCTGCAGCTTTATCAAAGCGCTCCATGAATGGAACTTCATTAAACAACATAGTGAGATTGGCAGCAAACTTCGGCATTCCTATTCCTTATTAAATTCAAACAATCAAAAATTGATACAAAAAGTAAATGCGGTATTACATCAGTAATACCGCATTAGAACAGCATTCTATTGCCTGAACCAATTACTCGAGCAAGCCGGCCGTAACCAATCCTTCGGTACCAGCAGGGTGACGGCAATCAATGTCCTCGAATTCGTTGACATTATTGATCTCTGTGCCCATCGCAATGTTCGTGACTTTTTCCAAAATCACTTCTACTACTACTGGTACGCGGTGCTCTTTAGCAATCTTCTGCGCTTCAATCAATGCCGCATTGATTTTGCTGGGGTCCGTCACACGGAGGGCCTTACAGCCAAGGCCTTCAACGACTTTACCGTGGTCAACGCCATAGCCTTTGAGATTTTGATCATCTACGTTGATGTTGTCAAAAGCGAGCTGGACGCAGTAGTCCATCTCAAAGCCGCGCTGCGCTTGACGAATCAAGCCAAGGTAGCTGTTGTTCACCAATACCATGACGAGCGGCAAATGGAATTGCGCACCAACAGCCAGTTCTTCAATCAAGAACTGGAAATCATAGTCACCAGCAAGACCAACGACTGTCTTGGTTGGATCTGCGGCTAACACGCCGAGCGCTGCAGGAATGGTCCAGCCCAAGGGACCGGCTTGACCGCAATTGATCCACTGGCGAGCACCATACACGTGTAAAAATTGACCGCCAGCAATTTGCGATAAACCAATGGTGGATACATAGACTGTGTCACGACCAAATACCGAGTTCATCTCTTGATATACGCGCTGTGGCTTGATAGGTACATTATCAAAATTGGTCTTGCGCAGCATCAAACGCTTACGCTCTTGGCAACGGCTGACCCAGTCGCTATAGTCTTTGAGTTTGCCTTTAGATTTCCATTCTTTGGCTACTTCAACAAATAACTCTAAGGCTGCTTTGGCATCCGAAACGATGCCGTAGTCTGGGTTAAAGACGCGGCCGATTTGGGTTGGCTCAATGTCGACGTGGACAAACTTACGGTCTTTGCAATATACCTCGAGCGAACCCGTATGGCGGTTAGCCCAGCGGTTACCAATACCTAAAACAAAGTCGCTGGCGAGCATGGTGGCATTGCCATAGCGATGCGATGTTTGCAATCCAACCATACCAGCCATCAGAGGATGGTCATCGGGAATCGTGCCCCAACCCATGAGGGTAGGAATCACTGGAATGCCAGTCAACTCAGCAAACTCAACCAATAACTTATCTGCATCCGCATTAATAACGCCGCCGCCAGAGACGATCAAGGGCTTTTCAGACGCCATCAACATTTCAATGGCTTTTTCGATTTGCTTGCGGCTTGCTGCAGGCTTGTAAACCGGCAATGGCTCGTAGGTATCAATATCAAATTCGATTTCTGCAAGTTGAACGTCAATTGGCAAATCAATCAAGACTGGGCCAGGACGGCCGGAGCGCATTACATGAAAGGCTTGCTGAAATACGCGGGGCACTAAGCCTGGCTCGCGAACCGTAACGGACATCTTGGTTACTGGCTTGGAAATGGACTCGATATCAACGGCTTGAAAGTCTTCTTTGTAGAGGCGCGCACGGGGTGCTTGACCGGTAATACACAGAATTGGAATGGAATCAGCAATGGCAGAGTAAAGGCCAGTGATCATATCGGTTCCAGCAGGGCCTGAGGTACCAATACAAACGCCGATATTGCCGGCTTTAGCGCGGGTGTAACCCTCGGCCATGTGGGAGGCGCCTTCAACGTGGCGGGCCAAAATGTGCGTAATCGACTGACGCTCACGCAATTGAGCATAGAGCGGGTTGATTGCTGCACCTGGAACTCCAAAGGCGGTTGTAATGCCCTCTTTTTCCATTACTAGTACTGCAGCCATTGCGGCTTTCATTTTGGCCATGATGTCTCCTCCACGTTTTAAGAATGAATGCATGATGACGATTTCCAGCTCAAATGAGAATGGCAGGCGCATTCATATCACCTATTCCAATTTGGAATACCCTAAATGGAAATCAGGCTAGAATAGGCAAATGGATCGCATACAGGGTATCGCCCTATTTGTTCGTGTCGTCGAGACTGGCTCCTTTAGCAAGGCTGCTATCAGCCTTGGCATTACTCAGCCCACCGCTACCAAGCACATTGCCTTTTTAGAGAAACGCCTCGGCTCACTTTTGCTGCACCGCAGTACAAGGGGCGTTACCCCGACCGAAATCGGCCAAATTTACTATGAGAAATGCAAAGTTATTTCGCGGGAGTTAGAAGATGCGGATAACTTAGCCGCCCTCTTGCAAAGCAAGATTCAAGGGAAATTGTCGATTAGCTCGTCGGTTGGCTTCGGTCGCCGTATTTTGACCCCCTTGGTGCTGGAATTCATGAGCCAGCACCCCCAATTACAAGTGCATCTGAGTTTAGATGACCACTACGTCAATTTAGTCGAGCAAGGCATCGACTTGGCGATTCGCATGGGTCGCCTGCCAGACTCTTCATTGGGTTCGCGCTACTTAGGACTAAATCCTTGGGTGCTGGTCGCTAGCCCAGCATACTTGGAAGAGCATGGTACGCCCAAACATCCGACCGAGTTAGCGGAGCATCACGCGCTAATTTATAGCTCGGTTCAAGATAATCACCGGTGGCACTTTAGCGGGGCTGATGGCGCGGCACTCTCAGTTCCCATTAAAGGACCGCTGTACACGAACAACTTATCAACCTTGTTGGCTGCCACCATCGCTAAAATGGGTTTAGCAGCGATCCCTTGGTATGTAGCGCACCACTCGGTTCAAAAAGGAAGTTTGCGACCCATTTTGACGGACTGGACTTTACCCTCTCAAGAAATCCATGCGGTGTTTTCTTCCCCGCGCCTCGTGCCTGGTAAGGTTAGTCAATGCATCGACTGGCTACAGGGATACTTTGTGGGCAATTGGTGGGAGCGCCAAGAAAGTCAAGCCCAGCTTGTTGAATCAATTATTACGCAGTAAAACCAGAGGTCCATTTTTTTATCAAACCAAAAGGAAGCATATGAAACGTAAATCCCTCCACATCGCTGCAGTCACTGCGGCATTACTTGCATCGACTAGCCTAGTTCAAGCACAGCCTGCTAGTCCAGCTAAACCCAAAGTAGAGGCCGCCGCTATTGTCGATACCATCTATGATTTATATCAAGGCGATGTGGTCAAGATTGATGCAAAAACACGTACTATCACCTTTAAAAATAAAGATGGCGAATCCAATTTCGTGGCAGGCCCAGAAATTAAGAACTTTGCGCAGATCAAAGTAGGCGATCACCTGAGTGTGACTTATGAAGTCGCTGTTGCATTGGAGCTCATTAAAACTAAGAGCGATGGGATTCGTAGCAAGCAAGAGGCATCTGCTGTTACCACTGCACAGCCCGGCCAAAAGCCAGCACAGACCATTACCAACGCGACTGAGATCATCGCCGATGTAGTTGCAGTAGATCGCACCAAGAAGACCGCTTCGATTAAGGGCCCTAATGGCAAGGTCACTGTGGTGAAAGTAAAGAACCCAGAGTTGTTGAAAGACATTGCAGTAGGCGATGTGGTGCGCGCTCTTTTCATCGACAGAATGGCTGCTTCGATTACACCAGGAAAGAAGTAATACGCAGTTTATTTAGGGTCACACAGAATGCAAAGGGCCTTGCTCAATCAATTTACTAGCAAGGCGCCTTTCCGCCTCATTGCCCTTTGCATTGCTAGTGTTACCCTGTTTTCTGCATGCACCACTACGACCCGTCCGGGCGTAGTGGGCGTCAATCGTCAGCAATTGATGATGGCCTCCCAAAGCGAGGTTGAGCGTTTATCGGCCATTAGTTTTAATGAGCA
>CALRRC020000057.1:0-5697 GCA_943370515.1 Erythrobacter sanguineus
GATGACCACCTTTGCGGCACTCATGGGCGCCCTGCCCATTGCACTCGGTTTAGGTGCAGGGGCTGAACTTCGCCAACCTCTGGGTATCTCGGTTGCTGGTGGTTTAATTGTGTCGCAATTTGTGACGCTCTTTATTACCCCAGTCATCTACCTCTACCTGGATAAATATGCCGGCAATGGTCCGCTGAAGATTAGCCCTGAAGACCTTGAAGGAACTGCGTAATGCGTCAAGTGATACTCGATACCGAAACCACTGGCCTTAATCCAGCAACGGGCGATCGTGTGATTGAGATCGGCTGCGTTGAGCTAGTGAATCGCAGGCTGACTGAACGGACCTTTCACCATTACATTAATCCAGAGCGCGACATCGATGCGGGAGCCTATGCCGTTCATGGTCTCTCGCGGGCTTTTTTGTCGGATAAACCCGTCTTCGCACAGATCGCAGAAGATCTGATTGAATTTGTTGCGGATGCTGAATTGATTATTCACAATGCGCCGTTTGATTTGGGGTTCTTGGATAGTGAATTCGCCCTTCTAAAACGGACTCCGTTTCGAGCCCATGCTAGCAATGTAATTGACACACTCGTCAATGCACGCCAGATGTTCCCGGGTAAGCGCAATTCATTGGATGCCTTATGTGAACGGTTTTCAATTAGCAATACCCATCGCACCTTGCACGGCGCCCTATTGGATGCGCAACTCTTAGCCGAGGTCTATGTTGCAATGACGCGAGGTCAGGAAGACCTCACGATTGATTTAATTGACTACTCGGCTAACCTCGATGCATCGGGGCAAACCAAGCCGCTCCCCAAAAACTTAATGGTGTTGGCTGCCAGCGAAGATGACTGCAAACTCCATGAACAAATCCTGGCTGAGATTGCAAAGGCAAGTAAAAAAGATCCGGTGTGGGAGCGCGCCGTTGATACAACGCAATAATCACAGCGCATTAAACACAGTGCATTAAAAGGTATCTGCATCAAGAATGCCTAAATGAATAAAGGGGGATCAATCCCCCTTTATTCCATTCCAATGAATGCTATTGACTTGCGAGACTAGCGCTCGATTGCCGCCGCAATGGCTTTACCCAGATCATCGGTCTTCGCAGTGCCGCCCACATCTGGGGTGAGCGGTGCGTGGCCTGGACCTGCCGAGAGCACATCCTCAATCGCGGTAAAGATGCGCTTGCCGGCCTCGGGATAGCCCAAGTGGTCCATCATCATGGAGGCACTCCAAATTTGGCCGATTGGGTTCGCAATCATCTTGCCAAAAATATCGGGCGCAGATCCATGCACTGGCTCAAACAGCGATGGAAATAATCCTTCGGGATTAATACTGCCGGATGGCGCTACTGCAATAGTACCGGTACATGCAGGGCCCAAGTCCGACAGAATATCGCCAAATAAATTACTCGCAACGACGACATCGAAGCGGTCTGGGTTCATTACAAACTGCGCCGTCAAAATATCGATGTGGTACTTGTCGCTTTTGACGTTCGGGTATTTTTTAGCCATTGCCTCAACCCGCTCATCCCAATACGGCATGGTGATCGCAATGCCGTTAGACTTGGTTGCGGACGTTAGGTGTTTTTTATCACGGCTCTGGGCTAAGTCGTAGGCAAACTTCAAAATGCGGTCGACACCATGGCGGGTAAAAACGGATTCTTGTAGGACAAATTCCCGATCGGTATCGGGGAACATTTTTCCGCCTACGCTAGAGTACTCGCCTTCGGTATTTTCGCGCACGACAAAGAAATCAATATCACCTGGTTTGCGATTGGCGAGTGGGCAAGGCACGCCGGGCAGTAAGCGGACGGGGCGTAAATTGACGTACTGATCAAAGCCGCGGCGGAACTGAATCAAACTCCCCCACAGCGACACATGATCTGGAAGAATATCGGGCATACCGACTGCGCCAAAGAAAATAGCGTCGTATTGCATTAAGGTATCGAACCAATCGTCCGGCATCATCTTGCCGTGCTTGAGGTAGTAATCGCAGCTTGCAAAGTCAAAGTGATCAAACTGCATCGGGATGCCGAGTTTTCTACTGACTGCCTCTAAGGCGCGCACGCCCTCAGGCATCACTTCTTTACCGATACCATCTCCTGGGATAACGGCAATCTTCGGATTCTGAATTATTTTTTGTGCTTTCATGACGGGCTTCGTGAGGGTAAGTTAGACGGTGTGCCGGGCAGCACAATGATGGGGTTTATTTTACAAGCCTTGTTGTGAGGAAATAGGCGCCTGCCACTAACTGATGGCGCGCCGAATGGTATCGCGCCCGGGCTTGCCCTCGGCAATGGAGTCTGAGTCTGCATTGGGGGTATTTTCAATGGTTTCCGGCACAGCCTCCTGCATGCGGATATTGTCCTTAGGGCAGATTGGCGCGCCATAGCTGGCCCAACGCTTCAGTAAGGTCACCTCATAGCCGCACTGCCCACACTTCGCCTTACTGCGACTGGCGTTGCTGGGCCGTGGGGGCGGAAAGGCAATCGCCTGATGGGGGTATGGCCCCAACTCCTGACCAATCATCATCAAACGCACCACCAAGGCCTCGCTAGCGTGAGCCATGCGCGCAGGGCCCTCCAAGCCCAATGCCTGAGCTATCCCCTTGAAATCCTCGCCGTGGCCACTGAAACAGTCGTCTACTGCATGGCAGAGCTCATGAACCAAGGTGTCTAGCAATTGAACCGGCTCATCCAATTTGGGAGAAATAAAAATCTCATTCACACCATCGCCCGAGCGCTCGCGGGGCCAGCACTGACCCAAGGTCGTGCGTGGACTGCTCGAAGCCGGAAAGCCGCAGGACACGCGAACCGGCGGAATTGCATAGCCTGCTTTGGAAAAAATCGGCTCAAGGCGTCGAACCGCCTCTTGTAACCAGGCTTCGCGGTTGATGGTGTGGGGAATGGCCATAAAAGTAAAAAGAGGTGATAAAAAACAGGGGGGAACTGCGCTGAATTGCGATCATACGCCAGCGCCACTAGAATAGACCTATGAATGATCTTGAAAGCCTCAGCGCATCCGACGCAGCCCTTGCCCTTGCCCAAGGAAAGATCAAGGCAGAGCATTTAGTCTTGGCGTGTTTAGACCGCATTGGGCAACGCGAACGCACCATCAAGGCGTGGGTAAGCCTTGGTAAGGAAAACGCCATCGTGCGTGCACGGCAACTCGATCGTGGCGCATCGACTGGCCTTTTACATGGCTTGCCGATTGGCGTCAAAGACCTATTTGATACCTATGACTTCCCCACGGCCTATGGCTCGCCCATCTACCGCAAGCACCAACCGGTGACGGACGCTGTTTCTATTGCCCTGATGCGCAAAGCAGGTGGCATTATTTTAGGCAAAACCGTGACAACGGAATTCGCGACCTTTAAGAGCGGCCCCACTGCCAATCCCCACAACACGGCGCATACTCCCGGCGGCTCTTCCAGTGGCTCTGCTGCTGCGGTAGCTGACTATATGGTTCCCTTGGCTACGGGTACCCAAACTGCAGCATCGATCATTCGCCCTGCGAGCTTTTGTGGTGTGGTTGGCTATAAACCCAGCTATGGCAAGGTCAGTATTGCGGGCGTTAAAAGCCTCTCGATTTCCATGGACACCTTGGGCTGTTTTGGTAGAACGGTTAGCGATGTCGCCTTAGGCGTAGCAGCAATGAGCGGTGATCACAGTTTGGCTAGCATCGATACCTTGCATCACAAACCACGCATCGCACTTGCCAATACAGTCCACTGGCCTTTAGCACAAAAAGAAACTGTGACGGCTATGGCCATGGCTCGCTTTGCAGCCAACACCATCAGCCATCATGGAGTTTCCGAAGCAAGCTTACCCGCCCTCTTTGACGGCTTAGCCGATGCACAAAGCCGCATCATGACGTCCGAAATGTCCCGCAGTTTGCTATTTGAGCGAGTGCATTACCCCAAACTACTCGGCAGCAAGATAGCCGCCCAACTCAAAGATGGCGCAGCGATACCGTATGAAACCTATACCGCCGATTTAATTTACGTTGCACAAGCACGACAAGCGATGGATCAGTTTTTTGCAGACTACGCCGATATCATCATTACCCCATGCGCGATTGGCGAAGCTCCTGCTACCAAGTCCCACACGGGCGATCCGATCTTTTGCCGCTCGTGGTCCGTGCTTGGATACCCCTGCATCAACATCAATGTCAGCACAGGCCCCAATCACATGCCAGTAGGCGTGCAACTGGTTGCTGGACTGGGGCGTGACCGTTTATTGCTCAGCACCGCAAAGGCATTTGTGCAGGCGCTAGCCGATCCTGCTTCGCGCGCCCAAGCCTAACGCTGACCAATACGCACATTACCGAATACTGCTTGGGCTTCGGCAGGTAAACATCGCCAGTACTGCTCGCTGGCATGTACTTCGCCTTTAAGGGTTGCTGCTGCTTCCCATGCCCAGCGCGGCTTATACAGAAAGGCCCTGGCGAGAGCGATCAAATCAGCATCGCCCCGCTCCAAAATGGCCTCGGCTTGCTGCGGAGTGGTAATGAGTCCCACAGCGATCGTAGGCAGTCCAGCATGCGCTTTGATTGCTTTCGCAAAGGGCACTTGGTAGTCCGGTCCAATAGCAATCTGTTGTTGCCGCGAAATCCCCCCCGATGAGACGTGAATAAAGTTAGCACCCGCCGCTTTTAAGCGAGCAGCAAACTCGGTTGACTCTTCAATAGTCCAGCAACCATCGATCCAATCCGATGCTGAAAGACGCAATCCCAGTACCCCCGAATACGCCTTGCGAACAGCTGCGAATAATTCCAGCGGAAAACGAATACGATTCTCAAAAGACCCGCCATAGGCATCGCTACGTTGGTTTGCAATCGGCGATAAAAACTGGTGCAGCAAATACCCGTGCGCACAGTGCAATTCCACCCCATCGATACCTATGCGATCAGCGCGCAGGGCTGCCGTAACAAATGCATCAATCATCGCTTGTAGCTCAGCCGCGCTCATGGAATGCGGAGTCCGTTCATTCGGTAACTGCGGAATATCCGATGGACCACAGATGGCCCAGCCGCCCTGATCTTCTGCCAGCAACTGGCCGCCTTCCCAGGGGGTTGCACTCGATGCCTTACGGCCGGCGTGCGAGAGCTGGATAAAAACGGGTAAGGCTGGCGCCAAAGCACGTGCTCGGTTTAACTTGTCCTTTAAGGCCGACTCCGTCGCGTCATCCCATAAGCCCAAGCAGGCTGGAGTAATTCGCCCTTGGGCTGTCACGGCAGTTGCCTCAATCATGAATAGCCCTGCACCACTATTGAGTAGATTACCCCAATGCATCAGGTGCCAATCCATAGCGTGGCCGTCCACTGCGGAATACTGGCACATTGGCGCTACCACGATGCGGTTTGCTAGGGTCAAATCACCCCTCGGGGATGCCAGGGTGTAGGGAGAAAAGAGCAGACTCATTGAAAAAACCTTTTAGTAGCAAATAGTGAGGAATACAACTGGAAACAGGCGATAGCGATAGAATAATGGGATTCCAGGTTCAGTTCGGCGCTTCGTAGGACTAAACACCCGATTTACCGCATAAACCACTGTATTTGCATTAAATAAACTACCCAATCACCCTTATTCCCGACGATCAGCAGAAAGCCCTATGACCAGCAATAAAACCCCCCCATTTAATTCCAAAGACGATATTGCCCACTTCATTGGCGGAGCCCTGCACCTCCCTAGCAATAG
>CALRRC020000058.1:0-5646 GCA_943370515.1 Erythrobacter sanguineus
AAGACTGAGAAATCTGATGCGTCAACGCCTTGATGGGGTCGTGCTGCTGGATAAGCCGCTGGGTATGAGTTCACAGGGCGCCGTGACTGCGGTTAAGCGCGCACTCAATGCCGATAAAGCAGGGCATACCGGAACCTTGGACCCAATGGCAACTGGCCTTCTGCCGATTTGCTTAGGTGAGGCAACCAAATACTCACAAGACTTATTGGATGCAGATAAGCGCTACATTGCGCGCGTTCGTTTTGGTGCGAATACCGATACAGGCGATGCTGAAGGACAGATTGTGACGTCCTTTCCGTTGCCCCAGTTTGCCGATGATGTCGCCATTCAGATTGCCTTAAATGCATTATTACCTGCGTTTACCGGCCCGATTCTGCAAGTGCCGCCAATGTACTCGGCACTCAAGCGTGACGGTAAGCCTTTATATGAGTACGCCCGCGCCGGCGTCGAGCTCGAGCGCGATCCGCGTTCGGTCATCATCCATGCGATTGCTTGGACCGATGTGCAATGGCCGGAAGCGACTTTGGAAGTAAGTTGCAGCAAGGGAACGTATATTCGGGTGTTGGCAGAAGATTTAGGCGCGGCCCTGGGCTGTGGCGCCCATTTAGTCGGCCTTCGTCGCAGCGAAGTGGGTCACCTAAGCTTGGCACAGTCTATCTCCTTAGATGATCTCTTGCGGACAACAGCAGACCACGCTGATTTTGTGCTGCCAGTGGATGCTTTATTACAAACCTTGCCTCACCTCACCGTAGATGAGCAACAAGCCAAGCGGCTAGAAATGGGTCAGCGCGTTCCCTTAATGGGTACTGCCAAGTTTCCTTTGGCAGAAGCCTTGGTACGGATATATCGCGCTACTGCTGCGCCCCACAATTTTATTGGTACTGCCGATTGCCGTTCCGGCGTACTACACCCTAAACGCTTGATTTCACAAGCCCCTTAACCTTATTTTTTAACTTTAGAAGCTTCACATGACTAAACGCGCACTTCGTAATATTGCAATCATCGCCCACGTTGACCACGGTAAAACCACTTTAGTGGATCAACTGCTGCGCCAATCTGGTACTTTCCGCTCCAATGAAAAAATGACCGAGCGTGTTATGGATTCGAACGATCTTGAAAAAGAGCGTGGTATTACGATTCTGTCCAAAAACTGCTCAGTTGAATACGACGGCACCCACATTAACATCGTCGATACACCGGGTCACGCTGACTTCGGTGGCGAAGTAGAGCGCGTTCTATCGATGGTGGATGGTGTTTTGTTATTGGTTGATGCGGTTGAAGGACCAATGCCACAGACTCGCTTCGTGACAAAAAAAGCCTTGGCCTTAGGTCTTAAGCCAATCGTCGTGATCAACAAGGTTGATCGCCCAGGCGCGCGTTGCGATTACGTTATCAATGCCACGTTTGAGTTATTTGACAAACTGGGCGCGTCCGAAGAGCAACTCGATTTCCCAATCATCTACGCATCTGGCTTAAATGGATATGCCGGCAATACAGAAGACGTCCGCTCGGGCGATATGCGTCCTTTGTTCGATGCGGTCTTAAAGCATGTTCCCGTCCGTGACGATAATCCAGATGGCCCTTTGCAGTTCCAGATTTCCTCAATTGACTACAACAGTTATGTTGGAAAGATTGGTATTGGACGTGTGAACCGTGGCCGCGTTAAGCCGGGAATGGAAGTGATTTGCATGAATGGCCCTGACGGCGTTCCTTTCAAGGGTCGCGTGAACCAAGTATTGAAATTCAAAGGCTTGGAGCGAGAGGTTGTTGAGGAAGCCTTTGCTGGTGATATCGCCTTGATTAACGGTATTGAAGAGTTAGCCATTGGCACCACCGTCTGTGCAGTTGATACGCCAGATCCGTTACCTATGCTCAAAATTGATGAGCCTACCTTGACCATGAACTTTATGGTCAATACCAGCCCACTCGCTGGACGTGAAGGGAAGTTTGTTACCAGCCGTCAAATTCGGGAGCGTCTGGATCGTGAGCTCAAATCCAATATGGCCTTGCGCGTCCGTCAAACCGATGACGACACGGTTTTTGAGGTTTCTGGCCGTGGCGAGTTGCATTTAACGATCTTGGTCGAGACCATGCGCCGTGAAGGCTATGAGATGGCAGTATCCCGTCCACGCGTGGTATTCCATGAAGAAAATGGCGTCAAGATGGAGCCATTTGAGAACCTTACTGTTGATATTGAAGACACTACCCAAGGCGCTGTCATGGAGGATTTGGGTAAGCGTAAGGGCGAGTTGCTGGATATGGTGAGCGATGGCAAAGGCCGCACACGCCTTGAATATCGCATTCCGGCGCGTGGCCTGATCGGCTTTCAGGGTGACTTTATGACCATGACGCGTGGTAATGGTTTGATGAGCCATACCTTTGATTGTTATGCACCAGCAAAAGATGGTGTTTTAGGCGAGCGCCATAACGGCGTATTGATTAGCCAAGATGATGGTGAAGCCGTTGCCTATGCGATTTGGAAACTGCAAGACCGTGGCCGTATGTTTGTGAAACACGGTGACCCCGTATACGAAGGCATGGTGATTGGTATTCATAGCCGCGATAATGATCTGGTTGTGAACCCCATTAAGGGCAAGCAGCTGACCAACGTACGCTCCTCTGGAACGGACGAGGCAGTACGCCTGGTCACGCCAATTGATCTGACTTTGGAGTACGCAGTGGAATTCATTAGCGACGACGAGTTGGTTGAAGTAACCCCTAAGAGCGTTCGCGTTCGCAAGCGTTACTTAAAAGAGCATGAGCGTAAAAAAGCATCACGGGATTAAGTTCATGCGATTGCTAGAAAAACCACCTTCGGGTGGTTTTTTCTCTCTGCATGGAGTAGTGGTGCTGGATAATGGCATGGAGCGAATGATAGAAATCCAATGGATTCAGATGCAATGATGCAATCCGACAAAGAACACCAAGCCAATCCAGGAGGGAAGCGTTTAGCCGTTGCGCCGATGATGGAGTGGACTGATCGGCACTGCCGCTCGTTTCATCGACAGCTATCCAAGCAAGCTGTTCTTTATACCGAAATGGTAACCACAGGCGCATTGCTGCATGGTGATGTGCCGCGCCATTTGGATTACTCAAGCGAGCAGCATCCAGTCGTGCTGCAACTGGGCGGCAGTGAACCAGCGGATCTGGCAAAAGCAGCAGTTCTCGCGGCTCAATGGGGCTATGACGAAATCGATCTCAATTGCGGCTGTCCTTCGGAGCGGGTACAGCGCGGCGCTTTTGGCGCTTGCCTGATGGCAGACCCGCAATTAGTGGCTGATTGCGTAAGGGCTATGCGGGAAGCATGCGATTTGCCCATCTCGGTAAAACATCGCCTGGGACTAGATCATATGGATGCGAGTGTGCATCCGGCAGACTACCAATTTGCACTGGATTTTATGTTGGCCGTTGCCGATGCTGGCGCCCATCAGGTCACCATTCATGCACGTAACGCCGTATTGAAGGGCCTTTCACCCAAAGAAAACCGCAGTAAGCCCCCATTGCACTATGCCGTGGCAGCGCAATTGCGCTTGGATCTGCAAAGGCAGTTTCCAGATGTAGCTGTCTTACTCAATGGAGGCCTGGAGAACAACGATCAAATCGCGGGCCATTGGCATGACTTTGATGGCTTTATGGTGGGCCGTGCTGCCTATCACTTTCCGGCGATGTTACTCGGCTGGGATGACTTGCTCGAGACCAATGGAGAGGCTGCGGGTTATCTCTTTAGTGAGTCGGAGTGGCATCGTGTGCAAATTGGCTTGGTGCATCAAGTATGGCGCTGGTTCGATGAGTGCCAGAGTAAGGCAAAGCCGTTTTATATCGGCGCCTTTACACGGCACATACTGGGCCTGGCCCATGGCAGGGCAGGTTCACGCTATTGGCGCCAGCGCCTATCGGATCACCATGCCTTGGCTAAGGTACAGAGCAAAGAGGCGATTGCCGAATTTTTTCTGGAGGCGAGTTTGGAGCTAGGGGATTGGGCTGCGTTTGAGATGGATACGGCCTCGGCGGTAAATTCATGAGTGCAGTGCAAAACCAGGGCGCTGATCTGGAGCTAGAGATCACCCCCGACTACCAGTTGGCTTTAGATGCAGTGGAGCGAGGCGATCCATATATCTTTATTAGTGGTAAAGCGGGCACCGGTAAAACCACCTTTATTAGCCACCTGCGTAAAACCATTGCTGGCAATGTCGTAGTGTTAGCTCCGACGGGAGTGGCAGCACTGCAGGTGCGCGGCGTCACGATTCATTCCTTCTTTCGCTTGCCGCCGCGGTTGATCTTTCCAGAAGAGGACATCAAGCCGCTGCGGTCTTCGCGTGAGCGCCAACTCTATAAGGATATTCGCCTGCTGATCATTGATGAAATCTCGATGGTGCGTGCCGATCTGGTGGATGCGATTGATCTTTTCTTGCGCGAGAACGGCCCCCAAAAAGGCGAGCCATTTGGCGGTATACAGGTAATGTTTGTTGGTGATTTATTTCAATTGCCGCCAGTGGTATCTAGTAGCGATATGCATATTCTGCATGAGCGCGGCTATGAGGGTCCTTATTTCTTTTGTGCCATGGCACTGCACCGTAAAGAAATTACGATGATTGAGCTGACGAAAATCTTTCGGCAAAAGGATGTTCATTTTGCGCAGTTACTCAATCAAATCCGCATTAATGAAGACATTGAAGTGGCGCTAGAAACCATCAATGACGCCTGCTTTGATAAGGCAGCAGAGCCTGATCCGATGATGATCACCCTGACTACGACTAATGCGAGGGCAGACATGATTAACCACGGTGAGCTCAAAAACCTGACGAGCGATGCCACTAGCTTTACAGGCAAGTTAGAGGGAAAGTTCAATGTGGATGAGCGCAATTTACCCTCGCCCATGCACTTAACCCTAAAGCCAGGCTCGAAAGTCATGTTCACCGCCAATGACAATGGGTTTCCGAAAAAATGGGTTAACGGTAGCATTGGTATTGTTCATGAAATCGGCAAAGACAAAATTAAGGTCAAGATCCCCAATGGAGCCTATACGAATATGGTTGAGGTAACGCCATTTAAATGGGAATCGTATAAGTATGACCACGACATGGTGTCAGGAAAAATTAAGCCCAATGTCATTGGTTCCTATGAGCAAATGCCGCTCATGCTGGCGTGGGCTGTGACGATCCATAAAAGCCAAGGTAAGACCCTCGATAAAGTGAAGGTTGATCTATCTTCTGGGGCGTTTGCATCGGGCCAAGTCTATGTTGCACTCAGCCGCTGCCGCTCGATTGAGGGGATTTCTTTAGAGCGGCCGATCGTCCTTAAGGATGTGCGCTGCGACCCCGAAATTAAGCGCTTTTACATGGCATGTTTGCCCTAAAAGCGGCTCAGATTGGCCTCGCTTTGGCTGACTGGCAAATTTTGGCCAAAAGCCGACAAAAAGCTATAATCTCATTTCTTCTACGGTGGCTGTAGCTCAGCGGTAGAGTCCTGGATTGTGATTCCAGTTGTCGTGGGTTCGAACCCCATCAGCCACCCCAATTCCCTCTGCACCACAGTGACCCCCGAATCCCTTGAAAAGCTCGTTCGCATGAAAATGCCGTATGGTAAGTATGCGGGCCGCACTCTTTCAGAGTTGCCGGGGGATTACCTCTCCTGGTTTGCTCGCAA